>DASTON010000074.1:0-11923 GCA_035762525.1 Planctomycetota bacterium
TCCACGATCCAGCATGCCGCGAGGAACAGCGCCGCGAGCGCGATCGACGCCCCCGCCAGATCGGTCCTCACGGGGGCCGAGGGCCGCGCGCCGAAGGCGCCGGGATCCAGGGGCTTTCGCTCCAGGCCCGGCCTCGAGGCCGCCTCATTGAGCAGCCCCGTCGCTCGCCACGCCGCGATTCCGGACGCAGAGTACTTTAACACGTTGGCCCAGAAGATGGGAAACGACGGACGGGCCGGCCATCCGGTCGCCGAGTACTTTGCCGCGACCACGATCTCCCCGGGCCGGCGCACCGCCGCGACCGGCGCCCCGCCGTTGAAGAAAAGCGGCGCTTCGACCGGTCCCGCCAGCTTGCCGACCTCGGTGAACCGCAGGTCCTCCGCTACCACTCCCTCGGTCAGTTCGTGAGGCGCGACGGTGATCGCCCCGGGCTCCGACCGCGACTCCACGCCTTCCAAGGGGTCGACCTCGACCACGACCGGCGCCTTCGAGCGGTCCGAGGCCGCGCCGATTCGGATCAGCAGCCGCGGCGTGCCGCCCCTCGAGATCCGCGCGAGCGGATTCGATTCGATCGCCGCCAGGATCGAAGCATCGGGACGGCCTTCGAAGGCGACGTCGATCCGGCCTTCATGGCGGCGCAGGACAACGTAGTCGTCCTCCTGGAATTCATCGGGGTCGACCGAAGCCTCGATGAACCGCGCCTCCGCGGGCACCTCGATCAAGTGGAACTTGGCAGCAGGGATCTTTCGCGCGTTTCCATCGAACGCGACCCGGACTTCGGCCGCCGCCGTCAGCCGAAGGAAGAGTTTTCCGTTATCAACCCCGGCGTCGACGATTCCGACCGTCCGAAGCGGACCCCCGACGAGCACCAGATGGAAGGAAACGCCGGCGGGGGGCGTCCACGGCGGAGCGCGGTCGGAGATGAACACGACGGTCTTGGCTTCGGAGGCGGCCAGATCGAGCGCCGGGCGGGGATCGCACAATCCGTTGACGACGACGTCGTACTTGGAGAGGCCCCGCTGGAGCGTGGTGCAATCGATGAAGACGAGATCGTCGGCGGGGTCGAGCTTGTCCAGCTCGCGTCGCACGTCCCAACGCCGGGGCGACATGTAAGCGGAATCATCGGCAACGACCGCGATGCGGCGCGGCGCGGGCTTCTGCCGGACGGTCCCGGGTCCCGCAAGAGCGAAGACGAGGCTCGTCGCGACGAGCATCTGCAGGAATAGGGAAAGACTGGCCCGAGGCCGGCGGAGCGATCGGACCGGGGGAAGCCGGTCGGGGATCATCCGCCACAGGCGGAGGCTGGGCACGACGACGCGCGCGGCGCGCTGGCGCCAGAGGCTGAGCAGGATCAGCACGAGCAGCGAGACGAGCCCCCAGAACGCGGCGGGATGGAGGAAGCTCATAGAACGTCCAATGTCCTTGGTTCAAAGTCCAAGGTCTCTTTGGAGAAAGACCCTCTGCGAAGCCTCACCCGAACTCCCATCTCGCGACACGCGACGGTGGGCCAAGGACTTTGGACCTTGGACTTCACTCCAGCACCCCTTCGCCCCGCAGGTAGATGAGGCAGACTTCCTCGAACGGCGCGTCGCTGGCGCACCGCACGTAGGACGCCTCCCGTTTCACGGCCCACGCGCGCCATCCCCGCACGTGCTCTTCGAGCAATTCGCGATAGCGCGCCGCCTCTTCGTCGGCGATGAACCGCGTCACCGCCCCGCCCCCTTCCGAGTCCGCGATCCGGACGCGGCCCCGGATCGCCGGATCCATCTCTTCGCGGGCCAGAAGGTGCAGGAGCGTCAGCGGATGGCCCGCGCCCGCCGCCGCGGACATCGCCGCGTCCAGGCCTTCGTCCCAGAAATCGGAAGCCACCACGACGAGCCCCCGGCCGCCGATCCGCGCGAGCGAATCCGCGGGACGCCCCGAGCCCGGCTCGGCCGCCATCGCCTCGAGGAGGCCGGGAACCGATCCCGGCCCGCGGAAGGCCCGGGACTTGGATCCCGTCCAGAGCGTGACATCCCCTCCCTCCCCCGCCACCAGGAATCCCAGCGCGGCGCCCAGGCGGCGCGCGAGGTCGAGCTTCGTGGGCGTGCCGAACTCCATCGAGGGAGACGCATCGAGGACGACGTGGAGCGCCGGCGCCTCGTCGCGCGTCCGCTCCCGCACGAACAGCGACTCGAACCGGGCGTACAGGTTCCAGTCGATCGCCCGGAAGTCGTCGCCCTGGGCGTAGGACCGGTGGGAGTGGAAGACGGACGAGCCCCCGCGCCGGATCCCGGGCCGCTCGCCTTCGCGCGGCCCCCCGACGACGCGGCGGACCGCGACGCGAAGCGCCTCCAGCCGTTTCAGGAACGCGGCGTCGAAGACCATGTGGGGGCGCGCGACCGGATCCAGTCGAGGTCGGACCGGATCTGGCGCACGAGCTCCTCGGGCCCGGAGAATTTCCGCTCCTCGCGCACGCGCGCCCTCAGGCGCATTTCGAGGCGGCGGCCGGTCAGCGCCGGGCCGCGGTAATCGAGCAGGTGGACCTCCGCCGTCTCCCGCCCGCCCTCCGGATGAAACGTGGGGCGCCGGCCGAGGTTCGCGCCGCCGGCGTACACCCGCCCGTCGAGCGGCACCTCGACTCCGTAGACTCCGAGGGGCGGGCGCAGTTCGTGATCGAGATCGAGATTGGCCGTCGGGATTCCGATCTTCGTTCCCCTCCCCTCGCCCTCCACGACGGTTCCGAAGAGCGCGAAGGGCCGCCCCAGGACCGCCTCCGCTTCCCCCAGGTCTCCGGCCTGGACCGCGTCGCGGACCATCGAGCTCGACAGGGGGCGGCCTCCGCGGCGCTCGGGCTCGCACGAACGCACCTGGAGGCCCAAGGTGGACGCGATTCGTTCGAGCGCGGGAAGGTCGCCCTGGCGATCCCGTCCGAAATGGGAATCGTGGCCGAGGAGCACGGCGGCGGCTCCGAGCTTCCCCTGGATCGTGCCGCGCACGAATTCCTCGGCGGTCGTGCGCGAAAACTCGAGGGTGAAGGGCAGAACGATGACCGCGCTTACGCCGCGGTCGCCGATCAGCCGCACGCGCTCCTCGAGGGGGCAGACGAGCGGAACGGGAACGCCGCGCAGGACCTCCGCGGGATGGCGGTCAAACGTGAGGACGAGGGACGGCGCGGAGAGTTCGGAAGCCCACGAGGTCAGTTGATCGATGACTTTGACGTGTCCGCGATGGACCCCGTCGAAGACGCCCCACGTGACGGCGCCTCCGCGGAGGTCTCGGGGGAAGGGTTCCGGCGGGCCGCGGAAAATCTGCATGTATGTGGAGGAAAGACTCCAGACTTCAGACTGGAGACTTCAGAAGTCCGTAGTCGGCAGTCTGAAGTCTGCCTCCATGCCCATCAGAGTTCCGCTGCCTGGCGCGTCCGCTTGCGGGCCGGCTCGCGTTTCGCGGCGTGGTCCTCCTCGAGCTCCTGCAGCAGCGGCCGCCATTGCTTGAGGTCGGCGGCGCTCATCTTGTCCACCATGAGGAGGCCGTCGATATGGTCGACCTCGTGCTGGAACAGCTTGGCCCACAAACCGTCCGCCTCGATTTCCCAAGACTGGCCGTCGAGGTCGCGATACCGCACTTTCACCCACGCGTTCCGGCGGATCTTCGCGGACAGCCCCGGCAGCGAGAGGCAGCCCTCTTCCTCGGTCATCACGCCGCCGCGGTCCAGGATCTCCGGATTGATGAAGACCTTCTCTTCTTCCTTCTTCTTCGGATCGCCGAAGATGTTCGCCACGACGATGCGCTGGGGCACGCCGGCCTGCGGCCCCGCCAGCCCGATCCCGCGGTGGCCGTACATGAGCTCGAACATCTGGGGCACGGCCTCCCGCAGCTCCTTGGTGACTTCCTTGACGGGGGCCGACGCCTTCCGGAGCATGGGGTCCGGGTAATAGACGAGGCGCAACTTCATGGCGTCAATTATATAGGACGGTTAGAAATCAGACATCAGACATCCGACATCAGTAGGAGGTCATCAGTCGTCAGCCGTCAAAGCTCCCTTGGAGGAATCGGACTGATGTCTGATGTCTGATGTCAGATGTCTGATCATTGACCCCATGCCCATGGGCAATTAGTATGGGCGTTTTCCACATCATCGGACGGGGACCCAGATGACCGACACGAGCGCCCTCTTCAAGCGCGGGGAAGAGGCCTTCCAGAAGCGGAACTACGACTACGCCCGCGACCTCTTCCTCAACATCGTCACGATCGAGCCGGACAACGAAAAGGCGCGGAAGTCGCTCTACGCCACGTGCCTCCAGAAGAACAAGGAGACGGGGGGCGCCGGCCGGATCAAGCTCGCCATCATGCAGGGCAAGGTGAGCATGGAGCTCTCCGCCGCCAGGAACAACGTCCCCAAGAAGATCGAGATCGCGCAGAAATACCTCTGCGACGACCCGATGAACAGCAAGGTCCGGACCGTCCTGGCCGAGGCCCTCAAGGGCCAGGGCCACTGGTCCGGGTGCGCCGCGGAATCCGAGATGGCCGTCCAGAACGACCCCAAGAACATCGCGGCGGCCAAAATGCTCGTGGAATCGCTCGTCCACCTCGACCGCGTCACC
Organism: Planctomycetota bacterium; assembly: GCA_035762525.1. Classification (GTDB taxonomy): domain Bacteria; phylum Planctomycetota; class MHYJ01; order MHYJ01; family JACPRB01; genus DASRJF01. The sequence goes on from DASTON010000074.1 coordinate 4,587, forward strand.
GACGCCCAGAAGCTCCTCGACAAGATCATCGTCTTCGCGCAGGACGACCGCGACCTGATGAAGCTCCAGCGCGACCTGGCGGCGAAGATGACGATGTCGAAGGGGTTCGAGGACTCCAGCAAGGAAGGCGGCTTTCGCAGCGCCCTCAAGGACGCCGACAAGTCCGCCGAGCTGGAGCGCGCCGGCCACCTCGTCGTCACCGAGGCGGACCTCCAGGCCGTCGTCGAGAAGCTTTCCGCCGAAATGGACGCCGCGCCGACGGACGCGCGGATCCCCAAGAAGATCGGCGACCTCTACTTCGAGAAAAAAAAGGACTACGCCGAGGCTCGCGAATGGTACCGCCGGGCCTCCAAGCTGGCCCCCCAGGACTCCACGCTGCGCGACAAGGTCGATGATTGCTCGCTGCGCATCCTCGACGTCGAGATCGAAGAAGCGGTCAAGGGCGCCGACCCGAAGCTGAACGAGCTGAAGTCCAACCGGATCAAGTTCCTGGTCCAGTCCTACCAGCGCCGCGTCAACGACCGACCCACCGACATGGGCCTGCGGTTCGAGCTGGCGCGCGGCCTGTACCAGTCCGGCGAGAACGACAAGGCGATCGCGGAATTCCAGCAGTCCGTGAAGGACCCCAAGCGGAAGCGCGAAAGCCACATCTTCCTGGGCATGGCTTTCCAGCGGAAACGCCTCTTCGACATGGCGGACACCCAGTACGCCAAGGCCGAGGAGGAAGGCGGCGGCGTCCTCTCCCAGGCCACGCTGCTGAGCATCTGGTACAACCGCATGCTCTGCAACGCCGAGGCGGGCAAGAAGGACGCGGCGATCGCCCTCGGGAAGAAGATCATGGAGCAGGACATCGCCTACCGCGACACGTCGGCGCTCGTGGAGAAGTGGGGAGCGAACGGCGCGTCGTAGTCGAGCTCCAAGCCTCAAGCGCCCTGCTCCCAGCTGGGCTTCAAGCTTCACGCTCCAAGCCGACAGCTTCGAGCTTCGCAGCTTGGAGCCTCTGGCACGAAGCTCAGCAGCTCGCAGCCCAGCTGGAAGCTGGGAGCCAGGAGCTGGAAGCTGAGAAGATCCTCGGTACTTGAATTCTCAGGTTGGATCGCTTAGATTCTCGCCCCACGAGATTGAGTTAAAGGAGATCAGTTGGCTCACACGCTGAGCGGCGCGCACAACATCCGCAAGAACGAGACGCGGCGTCTTCGCAACAAGGCCGCGAAGTCCGCGCTGCGGACCCAGATCCGCAAGGTGCTGGGCGCCGTGGGGAAGAAGGACAAGAAGCTCGCCGAGACCGAATACCGCGCCGCCGCCGGATTGCTCGACAAGGCCGCCCGCAAGGGGATCATCCACGCCAACAGCGCCGCGCGGCACAAGTCGCGCCTGGCCGCGCGCGTGGCCGCCATAGCGTAGCCTTCAGCCGTCGGCCTTCCGCCAGAGGCTCCCGCTTCAAACCGATCAACCTTCAGCTCCGGGCAGAGGGCCGAAGGCAGATGGCAAAAGGCTATCGAAGCAATTCCGCCAGTCTCGCCGCCGCCGGATCTTTAGACCCTTCCAGCGTGGTCGCCGCCTTCGCCTTCAAGCCCAAGAGGTGCTGCGCGAGGGCGACGACGAGCGAGCCCGAACCGTCACGTCCCACGATGAGCTTGTCTTCGAACTTCCCCCGTTCCTTCTCGTTGCGGAAGAGCTTTGAGAACTCGATCGCCGCGAGCTCATCGGCGTGGCGCACGATGCCCACGGCCGACGTCACGGCCTTGTCGGCGTTCCTCAGGTCTCCGGCCTCGAGCAGCGCCAGCGCCATGTGAAGCCGCGCCGCCCCGTTCGACAGGTCCTCCGCGACCGCCTTCTTGAAGCACCCCAGCGCGCCGGCGTAATCGCCCCCCTTCCAGCGCGCGCGCCCGTCCCGCAAGGCAGCCTCGGACTCCGCCCTGGGCGCTCCCTTGGGCGCCTCGTCGCGCCCGTGCGCGTAGTACGGCCATCCGGTCCACGCGGACGAGGTCCTCGCGAAGGGGGAGGTTCCGTAGGCGTTCGTGCTGAAACCGAGGGGCCGGCCTTCCTCGATGAAGTCGTCGACGATCCAGGCGACGCGCGGCCGCGCCGCGGGCAAGCCGAACCCCGTGCGGCCGTAGATGAAGCGGCCGTAGATCCCGGTGTAGCCGACCACCAGCGTGCGCACCTGCGGCGCTTCGATGCGCCGGGGCGGATTCGGATCCTGCGCCATCGCCGGAGTGGCGGCGAGCAGGACCAGGACCACGACGATGGTTCGGATGAATCTCATGACCAACCCTCCCAAGCCCCTACCTGATAGTACGACCCTCGGGAGGCGTTGATTCAAAGAATGGGTGCCCGCAGCTCAGAAGCTCGCAGCTCTGAAGCCTCCCGCTCGAAGCTTCGGAGCTTCGAAGCCAAGCTGGGAGCTCGCGGCCCGAAGCTGGAAGCTAGTGTCCGTGCGGGTCCTCGGCGGGCCGCTTCGAGAACTTGATCGGATAGGGGCCCATCCACACGTCGCGATGCGGATTGCCCCCTTCGTAGTGATAGAAGTACCGCTGGTTGGCGTCGTCCCAGTAGGCGGATTCGAACACCGCGTGCAGGCGCTCGGGGTCGTCGGCCCGGACCTGGACCTTCCAGAGCCCCGCCCCGTCCTTGGCGAGCACCGCTTGCTGGCCGTACTTGTCGAGCTTGATCTCCTCCGGCACCGAGCGTTGCCCTTCGTCGAGCATCAGGTGGAGCCCCCGCCGGCTCCGGATGTCGTTGATGATCGCCGACTTGATCTCCGTGTCCCCGGGCGGCTTGTTGAGTTCCTCTTCCGAGAGCCCGCGCACGCCGAGATGGGGATTCTCGAAATCGGGCATGCATCCCTGTACCGCCCACGCCAGCACCGCTGCAGCAAGCCACTTCATACGCGCGTCTCCGCTTTCCAGCCGAGGAGGGATTTCCGCTCCTTGAGGACCGTATCCGCCTCGTCGGCCAGGAACTCCCGGACCTGGTCCGGCGCGCGCCCCACGTGGCGGGCCGGATCCATCAGGCCGTCCAGCTTTCCCTTCACGGCCTTGAACGCCCCGTCATTCTCAAGACGTTGGATCAGGTCGTTTTCCTCGCCTCTCATCACGCGCTCCGCCGCCGCCATCGAGTGCTTGCGGATGCGCTCGTGCAGGTCCTGGCGGTCGCCGCCCGCCTTCGCCGCGGCGGTGAGGATCGCTTCGCTCGCGATGAACGGAAGCTCGCGGCGCACGTGGGCCCGTACGACGTCCTTCCGGACGTCGGGCTTCGCCGCCACTTCGTGGTAGAGGACGAGGATCGCGTCGACGGCCAGGAACGCCTCCGGCAGCGCGATCCGTTTTCCCGCGGAATCGTCGAGCGTGCGCTCGAACCACTGGGACGCGGCCGTGAACGCCGCGTTCTGCGCGAGCGCGATGACGAGCCGCGCCAGCGACGTGATCCGCTCGCACTTCATCGGGTTGCGCTTGTACGCCATCGTGCTCGACCCGACCTGCTCCTCGCCGAAAGGCTCCTGGATCTGGCGGAACGACTGGAGGAGCCGGAGGTCGAGCGAGAACTTGTGCGCGGATTCCGCGATCCGCGACAACGTCGCGTGGACCTGCGCGTCCGCCTTGCGGGTGTACGTCTGGCCGGTCGCGGCCCACGTGCGATCGAATCCCATGCGCTTCGCCACGCGCGCGTCGAGCTCCCGCACCTTCGCGGAATCGCCGTCGAAGAGCGAGAGGTAATTCGCCTGCGTCCCGGTCGTGCCCTTGGTCCCCAGGAACCGCAGGCCCGAGAGGCGTTGCTCCACTTCCTCCAGGTCGAGAAGGAGGTCCTGGAGCCAGAGCGTCGCGCGCTTCCCGATGGTCGTGAACTGGGCCGGCTGGAGATGGGTGTAGGCGACGGTCGGCTCGTCGGCCCATTTCTTCGCGAACGCGGCGAGGTCCGCGATCACGTTGACCAGTTCCCGGCGGACCAGCGTGAGCGCCTCCCGGAGAATCACGAGGTCCGCGTTGTCCACGACGTACATGCTCGTCGCGCCCAGGTGGATCTTCCCGCGCGCTCCGGGCGCCTGGTCCCCCCACGCGTGGATGTGGGCCATGACGTCATGGCGCAGGCGCTTTTCGTGGCGCGCGACGGCCTCGTAATCGATGTCGCCGGCGTGCTTCTTCAGCTCCGCGATCTGCTCGGCCGTGATGTCCAGTCCCAGTTCCCGCTGGGTCTCCGCGAGCGCGATCCAGAGCCTGCGCCACGTGCGGTACCGCATGTCGGGCGAGAAGATGCGGAGCATCTCCGGCGTGGAATAGCGTTCCGCGAACGGCGAGGCGTAGGAATCCCGGCTCATTCTTTCCACACCCGGTACCGGCTCCTGAGCCGGAGCAGGTTGACTCCATTGACCGCGGCGTGCGTCACGGCGGGCGCGATGAGCGATCCTGTCCATATCCTTTCCGCCGCCAGGGCCGACCCCGCCAAGAGAGCGAACAGGGGCCACAGGCGGTACGACCCGTTTACAGGCCACTGCACCGCCGAGAAAAGGGCTGTCGCGAGGATCGGACCGATGAACTCGTGCAGCGCGCCCCGGAACAGGAACTCCTCGGCGACCCCGCTCAGGAGGGCGAGAAAGACGATCTCCGCGGGCCGCTGTTCGCCGAGGATCCAGCCGAATTCCTTCTCCAGGTCGCGGGCGGCGGGCACGAGGCGCGAGAGGACGACCGTCGCCCCCGCGATGAGCGCGGCCACCCCCAGCCCAATGGCCACATCTCGCGGCCAATTCGACGGCATCCACAACGCCAGCGGGTCCACCCTCGCGCCGATGACGAGCCAGATCCACGACGCGGCGATGATGAAGCCGTAGAACAACAGTGCGAAGAACGGGGATACACGACGCTCAAGCTTAACTTGAGGTTGAATCGCTGATGGTCGACCTTCGGAAGATGGAGCCGGTTCAGTCATTGGGCGATTTCGGATTTCCGATTTGGGATTTCAGGCCTGAAATCTGAAATCGCCAATCCGAAATCACCCGGCTTAACGCCTTCGGCCTTTTTGTTCGTACACGTCCACGATCCTCTGCACGAGTGGGTGTCTCACGATGTCCGCCCGCGTCAGGTGGCTGAAGGAAATGCCCGGGATGCCTTTGAGGATCTCGCGCACCTCGACCAGTCCGCTCGTCTTGCCGGGGGGCAGGTCGATCTGCGTCACGTCCCCGGTCACCACGATCTTGGACTTCCCGCCCATGCGGGTGAGGAACATCTTCATTTGTTCGCTGGTCGTGTTCTGCGCCTCGTCGAGGATGATGAAGGCCTCGTCGAGCGTGCGGCCGCGCATGAACGCGAGCGGGACGATCTCCACGACGTCCCCGTTGATCAGCCGCTGGAGCTGGCCGAATTCGAGGAACGCGTTGAGCGAGTCGTAGATCGGCCGCAGGTACGGGTTGACCTTGGCCTGGATGTCGCCCGGCAGGAACCCGAGCCGCTCCCCAGCCTCGACGGCCGGACGAACGAGGACGATGCGGCGCACCTGCCCGGCCTTCAGGCATTGCACCGCTTTCGCGACCGCGAGGAACGTCTTGCCCGTTCCCGCGGGGCCGATCGAGAAGACGATGTCGTTCGCGTCGATCTCGGCGAGGTACTTCTTCTGGCCCTCCGACTTGGGCTCGACCTCCGCGAACCGGCGGAAGATGGAGCCGGGTACGTAGCCGGCGGGGGTCACTTCCTTCGGCCGGGCCCGCGGGTTGAGGATCTGCTCGAGATCGTCCTCCGCGAGCTCGCCCCGCGCGTCGAGGATCTCACGCACTCTTGAGAACGCCTTGACGGCGGCGTCGACCTCGGGCCGATTTCCGATGACGTGGATCGCCCCGTTGCGGACCGTGATGCGCGCGCCGGTCTTCTCCCGGATCTGCTTCACGTTGACGTCGTACATCCCGAAGAGCCGCTGGGCGTCTCCGGCGTTTTCGAGAGGGATCGTGCGTTCCATAGATTAGAAGCGGCCGAGTACCAGCCAAACCGCAACGGGAGCGCTCAAAATGAAGGAGTCCACCATGTCGAGCGCGCCGCCGAATTCCGGCAGGAAACGTCCCGAGTCTTTCACTCCGGCCCAGCGTTTGATGGCCGATTTTACCAGATCTCCCAACTGGCCGCCACCGTCACGCCCGCCGCCGCGACAACATAGGAAAGAAGGACCTCGGCGCCCCTCAAGACGCCGCTTCCATCGCCTTCGGGAACGTCGGCCCGCCACAAGCGAAGCACCACGAATCCCAGCAAAGTTCCGGCGGCGAGTCCCGCGGCGGATCCCTCCCACGTCTTGTTGGGGCTGATCGACGGCGCGAGCTTGTGGCGCCCGATTGCCTTTCCAACTGCATACGCGGCCATATCGGAGCCCTTGTTCGTCGCGACGAGAAACAACAGCCAATACACCCAGGATTGGCTGTCCGGGTAGAAATAGAAAGGAATGAAGAGGAGCAAGGAGATGTACTCGTAGGCCAGGATCGTATAGCCCGAGTCCATCGGCGTGCACACGCGCGGGCAGAAGACCAGCTTAAGGAGCAGCAGGAAGAGGAGCACCAGCGTGACCGTGACGAACCCGGCCGCGCGTCCCGTCATCCCGAGCAAGAAGGCGAAATTGACCAAGATCGCGGCCAACCCGGGAAGCTCCGCCGGCCGCAGTCCCTTCAGCCGCGCCATCGCACACAGCTCGTGGAAAGAGATGGCCGCGAAACACGCGATGAGAACGGTGACGGCGGTCGTGGTTTGGCGCTTGTAATCCGCGTAAACGCAGAGCGCGAGCCCGGCCAGGATGAGGGGAGCCCCGATGACCCGGATCAGGACGCGGTTCATTCGGTCTCGTTGATGGCGCCGAAGCGGCGGTCGCGGCGGGAGAAGTCGCGGATCGCCTCGTGGAGATGCGCCTTGCGGAAGTCGGGCCACTGCACCGGCGTGACGTAGAGCTCCGTGTACGAGATTTGCCAGAGCAGGAAGTTGGAGACCCGGATGTCGCCGCCCGTACGGATCAGGAGGTCCGGATCGGCGGCCGCCGAATCGTAGAGGTAGCCCGAGAAGAGCGTCTCGTCGACCTTGTCCGGCTGCACCTTGCCCGACGCGATGTCATTCGCCAGCCGGCGGATCCCGTCGATGATCTCCTGCCGCGCGCCGTAATTGAGCGCCAGCGACAGCGTCATGCCCGTGTTGGACGCGCTCATCTGGCGGGTCTTCTCGTACTCGCGGATCACGTCGTCGGGCAGCGCCTCGAGCCGCCCCACCGCGGTGAGGCGGATGTTGTTGTCCATGATCTCGCCGCGCTCGTGGATGAGGTACTTCTTCAGGAGCGACATGAGGAAGTCGACCTCTCGCTTCGGTCGCTTCCAGTTG
>DASTON010000075.1:0-2117 GCA_035762525.1 Planctomycetota bacterium
GACGCCGCTCGTCTCGTTGTGGACCGCCGCGCCGCCGAGCTGCTCGAACGTGACGGTCTCGTGCGTGACCTCCTTGATGACGTTGGGGCCCGTCACGAACATGTAGCTCGACCCCTCGACCATGAGGACGAAGTCCGTGATGGCGGGGGAGTAGACCGCGCCCCCGGCGCACGGGCCGAGGATGACGCTGACCTGGGGGACGACGCCGCTCGCGAGCGTGTTCCGGAGGAAGATGTCCGCGTAGCCGCCGAGCGATTCGACCCCTTCCTGGATGCGCGCGCCGCCGCTGTCGTTGAGGCCGATGACCGGCATCCCGGTCCGCATGGCGTGGTCCATCACCTTGCAGATCTTGCGCGCGTGGGCCGATCCGAGCGAGCCGCCGAAGACGGTGAAGTCCTGGGAGTAGACCGCGACGGAGCGCCCGTCGATCCGCCCGAACCCCGTGATGACGCCGTCGCCGAGCGTCCGCTTGCGCTCCATCCCGAAGTGCGTCGTGTCGTGCTGGACGAACATGTCCAGCTCCTCGAACGAGCCTTCGTCGAGGAGGAGGTCGAGCCGCTCGCGCGCCGTCATCTTGCCGGCGGCGTGCTGTTTCTCGACGCGCTCCTTGCCGCCGAGCTCGAGGGCTTTCTTGCGGAGTTTCTCGAGGTGGTGAAGCTTGTCCGCGGAAGACATGGACGGGAAGTATAGAGCTTTAAGCTGTAAGCTTTAAGCTTTAAGCCGGAGAGCGCCTCCGCTTCCAAACTCCACGCGATGACTTCCTCCCTGCGGACTCTCTTCTTCGACGCCGGTGGCGTCCTCGTCCGACCCAACTGGTCGCGCGTGGCAGGTTACTTCGCGAATCACGGCAAGGTCGTGGATGCCGGTCGCCTCGCGAACGCCGAACAGATCGCGGCCCACGAGCTTGACACGCCCGAGCATTTCCTGGGGTCCGATGACGCTTCGCGCTGGACCCGGTTCGTCACGACCGTCTTCCTCCGCGCGGGGCTCGACGTCGACGCGGCCGTCCTCGCCCCGGTCCTGCGCGACATGCACGCGTACCACGCTTCGCAGAATCTCTGGGAGGTCATTCCCCCCGGCGTCCCGGAGGCGCTCGATCGGTTTCGTGCGGCGGGCTTCCAGCTCGTGGTCGTTTCCAACGCCAACGGCACCGTTCGGGGGAAACTCGCCCGACTCGGACTCGCCTCGCGCTTCCATCACATACTCGACTCGTTCGAGGAGAAAGTCGAAAAGCCCGACCCCCGCTTTTTTGAGATCGCGCTGCGGCGTTCCGGCGCCGACCGCGCGACCACGATCCACATCGGGGACGTTTATCACGTCGACATCGTCGGTGCGCGGGCCGCGGGGCTGCAGGCCGTCCTGCTCGACTCCGCCGGACTCCACGCCGGCCGCGACTGCGACCGGGTCGCCTCCCTTGGGGAGTTCGCGGACCGGCTGTGCGGCCCGCTCAGTCCTTCTTGAGTGGGTCCGGCTCCGGGACGGAGTCGAGCTCCTTCGCGGGATCCTTCGCGCGCTCCAGCTTCCCGGCGTCCTTCCAGATCGGCGGACCGCCGATGTATCGCTGGACATTCCTCTCGAGGTGGATGATCTCGCCGTCCTTGCGCGGGAGGACGAAAATTCCCCAGGGCCGGAGGCGCTCGCCGTCCCGGCCGGATTGAAACGTGTGGTGCGACAGGCGGATCAGGATCCGCTTGTCGTCCCGGTACGCGGAATTCACCCCGATGCGGCGGCAGTTCCAGGTCTCTCCATCGGAGACGACGAGGACGAGCTCCTTGGAAAAATCCGGCTTGTGGTCCTTGCCGAATTCCGGCTCATCGAACATCCGCCCCCGGAGCTGGTCCCAGTTCTCCGGCGTGGAAATGAGCGCGACGAAGCGCCTGGGGACCCGAGATTGGGCGCCCGACCAGATCTTGATCGGCTTGAACCTGGCGCCGGCCGGCTCTTCATCGGCGGAGGCGAATATCTCGCCGGTCCTCAGGTCGTGGCGCTGGACCAGGTCCTTCCCCTCGGTCTCGTCGGGTCCGGGGCGCAGCTCGACCGCCCAGAACCTCCCGCCCGCGCGGGACGTCTCGACGAACGTGACGCGGCGCCAGAAGGCGCCGACGCCCTTCGCCCAG
>DASTON010000076.1:0-7460 GCA_035762525.1 Planctomycetota bacterium
CCCGCGACGATCGGAGTCCCGGGGTGGCGCTTGCGGAGGTCCTTCACGGCGTCGATGACGTTCTGCGAATGGCCGTGCGCGGTGTCGACGACGAGGACGTCGACGCCCGCCTCGACCAGGAGCTTCGCGCGCTCGCCGTCCTTCACGCCGACCGCGGCGCCGACGAGGAGCCGCCCGCGGCCGTCCTTGCTCGCGAGCGGGTGGATCCGGACCTTGTTCAGGTCCTTCATCGTCACGAGGCCGCGGAGATTCATGTCGCCGTCGACGATGAGGAGCTTTTCGACCTTGCTGTGCGCGAGGATGGAGCGCGCCTTTTCGCCCGTCGTTCCGACGGGGGCGGTGACGAGCGGAGCCTTCGTCATGACGTCCGACAGCAGCCGTTCGTTGCCGTCGGGGAACCGGAGGTCGCGGCTCGTGACGATGCCCACGAGCTTCTTCTTCTTGGTGACCGGGATGCCCGAGATGTTGTGCTCCGACATGAGCCGGCGCGCCGTCGCGACGGTCTCCTCGGGCCCGAGGCAGCTGGGGTCGGCGATGAGGCCGGCCTCGTACCGCTTCACGCGGGCGACTTCGCGCGCCTGGTCCGCGGCGGGGAGGTTCTTGTGGATGAAGCCGAGTCCGCCCTCCTGCGCGAGGGCGATGGCGAGCCTCGAGTCGGTGACCGTGTCCATGGCCGACGACACGACGGGGATGTTCAGCCGGATCGACTCGGCCAGGCGGGTGGTGACGTCGACTTCGGTGGGCACGACGGCCGAGCGGCGGGGGATCAGGAGGACGTCGTCGAACGTGATGCCTTCGCCGACGATCTTGTCGGTCGGCGCAGCGGGGGGCTTCATTGGAAGACTTTAGGGAGAGTCACTCGGACTGTCAAGACAGGAGCGGATGGTGGATGGTGGATGGTGGATTGTGGATGACGGCCGACGATGCCGGGTGCTATTCTCGCCCAACCATGGGTTTGCTGGATCGTTCAAGTGGGACTATGAGACTCTGCCTTTCTGCCTTGGCGGCCGCGATCGCGCTGGGGGGCTGCTCGTCGTCGCCCGGGGATTCGAAGATCGGGAAGCTCGAGTTTTGGGAATGGTTCGAATGGAACCGCGGGCAGTATGCGGACGCGGTCGACCAGGGGAGGGAGGGCGCCGGCAAGCGGGCGAGCCTGGAACAGGCGATGAAGTTCCAGATCGACAAGCGGTACGACTCCATCGTCGAGCGGGCGGCCACCGAAACGGACTGGTCGAAGCGCGAACTCGCCATCTCCGCGCTCGGATTCTCGCAGCGTCCCGAGGCGGCCCTGCACCTCCAGACCCACCTGGCCGATCCGGTCCCGAAGGTCCGCGGCACCGCGGCGGCGGCGATCGGGATTCTCAATCCGTCGAAGCCGCCGATGGACAAGATCGAGCCGCTGCTGGCGGAACCGGACAGCTACGTGCGCCAGGCGGCGCTCTTCGCGTTCAAGCTCCTGGGCTCGCCCGACCGCAAGCCCTCCCCGGAGGCGATGCGGCGGATCGAAAAGCTGGCGATCGAGGATTCCGAATTCCAGCTGCGCAACGAGGCCGTTCTCGCGCTCGGCCGCATCAAGGACGAGAAGTCGGTCGACGTGCTCCGGAAGTGCCTGACCGACGAATCCGTTTTCGTCCGCGGGAACGCGGCCCAGGTGCTCGCCGGCTTCGATTCCAAGTCCGCGCGCAGCGCCGTGCCGGCGCTCATCGAGCGGCTCCGGGACGGCGAGACGGGGGTCGTCGAACGCGCCCACTACGCCCTGAAGGCGATCACGGGCGTCGACATGGACCCGCAGTACGCCAGCTGGGTGGACTGGTTGAACGAGATCTCCAAGGTCCTCCAGTTCGTGTGCGAGAAGGACAAGCAATTCAGCAGCGCGCCGGGGGCGTGCCCCACGTGCGGGCTCCAGATGGAGGCGCAGGCGATTCCCGAGGCGGAGTTCGCGTGCCCCCAGCACACCGAGGTCGTGTCCCGAAAGCCAGGCAAGTGCTTCAAGTGCCAGAAGGAGCTGCTCCCGCGGAAGAAGGACGACCAGAAGTAGGCGCGGAGGAAGTCGATTTCCGCGAGGCCATGGTCGTCCATCACGAGCCGGTCCGCATCCCGACCAGCGCCCTCCCGTCGCGCCCGAAACGCGCCGGCCCCGCCTTCTCCACGACGTTCGTGATCGGCGCCGCCGCCGCGCCCTGGTTCGCCGCGGCGCTCCTGATCGGCGACCGCACGCCGGTCACTTTCGCCTGCGTCTGGCTGGCAATCCTGCTCATCGACTTCAGCCACAACTTGCGCCGCTAGTCACGGCTTCCAGCCTCTTGCTCCCGGCTCCCTGCTGGGCTTCGAGCCTCGAGCTTCAAGCCAGCAGCTCCGGAGCTTCGGAGCCTCTGGGCTTGCAGCTTGGAGCTTGAAGCCCAGCCGGGAGCTTCGAGGCATGGAGCTGGGAGCTCTGGCTCTTGCTTCACCAGAAAGGCGTTGATATAGTTCTCGCTCCCATGCGTGGCCCAAAACAGATCTCGTTCGTCGCCAGCGCCAAGACGCACCAGCACTCCTGGTACGTGGTGGACGCCACCGACAAGATCCTCGGCCGGCTCGCCACGCGCGTCGCGTCGGTCCTCATGGGGAAGCACAAGCCTACGTATACCCCCTTCCTGGACACGGGCGACTTCGTCGTGGTCCTGAACGCCCCGAAGATCAAGGTGACGGGCCGGAAGCTCGACCAGAAGGTCTACAAGACGTTCTCGCGCTATCCCGGCGGCCAGAAGGAGACGCCCCTGAAGACGCGCCTCGCCAAGGCCCCCGAGGAAGTGATCCGCCACGCGGTCCTCGACATGCTCCCGCGCGGCACGCTCGGACGCCGCCAGATCTTCAAGCTCAAGGTGTACGCCGGCGCGGAGCACCCGCACCAGGCCCAGAATCCCCAGCCGCTGGAGATCAAGTAGATGCCCGAGACGAAGAACTACCTCTGGGGAACCGGACGCCGCAAGACCGCCATCGCGCGCGTCCGCATCGCGCCGGGCACCGGACTCATCACGATCAACCGCCGGCCGCTGGAGAAGTACTTCCTGACGGAACAGGACCGCAACAACGCCGTCGAGCCCATCTACCACGCGCGCGCGACGGGACGCTTCGACCTCTTCATCACGTGCACCGGCGGCGGACTCTCCGGCCAGGCGGGCGCCGTCCGGCTCGGCATCGCCCGCGCCCTGATGAAGGCCGATCCGTCGCTCGAACCCAAGCTCCGCCTGGAGCGCTTGCTGACCCGCGATCCGCGCATGAAGGAGCGCAAGAAGTACGGCCTCCGCGGCGCGCGACGGGGCGTCCAGTACTCGAAGCGGTAACCGGGCCCGCGGTCTATGGGTCGTTTCGCTTCCTCTGATCGACTTCAGCGACTTCCTCCATACCTCTTCGCCGAGTTCGAGCGCAAGCGCGCCGCCCTCGAGAAGGCGGGGAAGGACATCATCAACCTGGGGATCGGGGACCCCGACCAGCCCCCGCCGCGCCTCCTGACCGACCGGCTCGTGGAGGTGATGGGCGAACCGGGCATCCACCAGTACTCGTCGTCGCAGGGCACCGAGGACTTCCGCGGCGCGGTCTGCCGCTGGTTCAAGAGGCGCTACAACGTCGCGCTGGAGCCGAAGGAAGTCTGCCTCGGCGTCGGATCGAAGGAGCTCATCGCCCACGCGCCGCTGGCGCTGACGAACCCGGGCGACGTCGTCCTCATCCCCGACCCCGGCTACCCGCCGTACCGCTCGGGCGCCGTCTTCGCGCTGTGCGAGCCCTTCGTCATGCCGCTGAAGAAGTCGAACGGGTTCCTGCCCGACCTGGACGCGATTCCGAAGGACGTCGCGGACCGCGCGAAGATCCTCTACGTGAACTACCCGAACAATCCCACGGGCGCGACGGCGACGCGCGAGTTCTACGCGAAGTGCGTCGCGTTCGCTCGGAAGCACGGGACGATCGTCGTCAGCGACGAGGCCTACGCGGAGCTTTATTACGAGGAGGCGCCGCCGTCGTTCCTCGAAGTCCCGGGCGCGAAGGAGGTCGGCGTCGCGGTCCACTCGATGACGAAAACGTTCTCGATGGCGGGATGGCGCGTCGCCTGGGTCGCCGGCAACGCGGAGGTCGTCGAGATCCTGCGCGGCTTCAAGGCGAATTGTGACAGCGGGCAGTTCATGGCGTTCCAGAAGGCGGTCGCCACGGTCCTCGACAAGGGCGAGGGGGACATGAAGGCGATCCGCGAGATGTACCGCAAGCGCCGCGACTCGTTCGTCGGCGGCCTGCGCGCCCTCGGGTGGGAAGTCCCGAGCCCCCGCGCCGCGTTTTACGTGTGGTTCGACGTGCCCGAGAAGGGCGCGAGTTCCATGGAGTTCGCCGACCGCGTCCTCGACCGCGCCGGCGTGATCATGCTGCCGGGCGTGGGCTTCGGCGCGTTCGCCGAGGGATTCATGCGCGTGGCGTTGACGGTCACCGAAGATCGATTGAAAGAAGCAGTGGAACGCTTAAAGAAGATGTAGTCCCACAACGGGACGTTGACTGTTGACAGTTGACTGTTGACGGGGCTCCTTCCGCGCAAGCGCGAACCAGCTCCGTCAACCGTCAACGGTCAACCGTCAACAGATCCAAATGGCTCGAGAGATCGTGATCGCCTCCCGCAACAAGGGCAAGATTGCCGAGATCCTTCAGATTTTCGCGGACCTCCCGTTCCGCCTCCACTCGCTCGCCGATTACCCCGACGCTCCCGAAGTCGAGGAGACCGGGTCGACGTTCGCGGAGAACGCGCGGCTGAAGGCGGTTTCGGCGGCGCGCCACTCGAACCTCTGGGCGCTCGCGGACGACAGCGGGCTCGAGGTCGACGCGCTCGGCGGCAAGCCCGGCATCCACTCGGCGCGCTACTCCGGATCGTCGGACGAGAAGAACAACGAGAAAGTGCTCCGCGAGCTGGTTGAAGTGCCCGACGCGAAACGCACGGGGAGATTCCGGGCGGCGATGGTCCTCGCGGATCCCGAGGGGAGAATCCTGGCGGAATCCGAGGGGGCGGTCGAGGGGTTGATCGCGCGCGAACTCCGGGGATCCGCGGGATTCGGCTACGACCCGCTCTTTCTCCTGCCCGAGTTCGGCCAGACGATGGCGGAGCTCGGGCTCGAGATCAAGAACCGGATTTCGCACCGGGCCGTCGCGCTGCGCCGCCTCCGGGAGAAAATGGTCGAGCTGAAATTGACGGCCTGACGCTTGATGAACAATTGACTTGGATCCGGTCCCGCCGTACCAATGGAGCAGTCACCATGACGGCCCGCAAGAAGGATGAGTTCCCCAGGAGCCGGTTCATCGAGCCGGACCGCCGGAAGGCGGATCGCATCTTTGCTTCGTTCGAAATCCGGCTGTCGAAATCGATCCTCGATCGCGACGCCAAGCACGTCGAAGCGCTCACCATCCTCGGCGCCGCGCTGACCCGGGCCGGCCGCCACGAGGAGGCGCTGGAAGTCGATCTCAAGACCGCGACCCTGCTCCGCAACGAGCCCACGGCGTTCTACAACCTCGCGTGCAGCTATTCGGTGCTGAACCGCGTCGACGAGGCGATCGCGGCGCTCAAGAAGGCGCTCGACCTCGGCTACCGCGACTGGAACCATCTCCTCAAGGACGAGGATCTCAAGAACGTCCGGGGCGACGATCGATTCCGCGAACTGCTGCGGCGGAAGTGGGGAAAGAGGCAGCCCTGATCCGTTGACTGTTGACCGTTGACGGTTGACCGGGGAGAGAACGTGGCCACGTTACGCAGTCCCGAGCTCAAGTCCGAATTCCGCCTCGACGTCGACGGCTACCAGCTCCTGAAGCCCGTCGGCGACGACTGGGACGACAACTGGCTGATCCTGAAGATGGCGGTGGCCACGCCCGAGCGGCGGTGGAACGCCCGCGGCTCCTACCTGACGACGTTCGAGCTCAATAACCTCGCCGACAGCCTGAAGACGTGGGCCGACGACGCCAAGGGGGACAAGCTGTCGTTCACCGCGCAGAACCTCGCGTTCACCCGGGGCGCGGGCGGGAAGGACCTCGTCGATTTCCGCGTCGGGTTCGACCTCGACTGCCACCCCGAGGCGCCGGGCAAGGCGGGCAATCCGCTCTGGGTCAAATTCGCGGTGACGCCCGCCGAGCTTCGCGAGTTCGCGGGCGCGCTCCAGAAAGAGGCGGAGCCCTATCCGGAGCGCCACCTCACGGGCACGAAGAAGCTGTTTACCAAGGTCCTGAAGAAAAAAGTGTAGTTTCCCTGCCCCTTCCGGCCTTCCTCGCGCACACCGAGGAGAGGACCGATTTGCGATTTCGGATTTGCGATTTGTGGCCCTTCCAACTTAGAACTTGGAACTTGATACTGAAGCTATGGCGAAGCTGAAGACCGTCTACGCCTGCCAGCAGTGCGGCGCGAAAGCCGTGCGGTGGGTGGGCAAATGCCCCGAGTGCGGCGAGTACAACTCGATGGTCGAGGAGGTCGAGCGCCCGCCCGACCGCCCCGCGCGCCACGTCCTGTCCGAAGACCGCCCCGTCCCGATCACCGAGGTCCAGGCGACCGAGCGGCCGCGCCTCGTCGTCGGGATCGGCGAGCTCGACCGCGTCTTCGGCGGCGGCATCGTCATCGGATCCGTGGCCCTGATCGGCGGCGATCCCGGCATCGGGAAATCGACGCTCATCCTGCAGGTCTGCCAGCGCGTCGCGGCGCAGGGGCGCAAGGTCCTCTACGTCTCGAGCGAAGAGTCGGTCATGCAGACGAAACTGCGCGCCGAACGGCTCGGCGCGGCGTCGGACAACCTCTTTGTCGTCAGCGAGACCAACCTCGATGTCATCCGCTCCTACCTCGCCGAGGCGAAGCCCGCGCTCGCGGTCGTGGACTCGATCCAGATGATCTACAAGCAGGAGCTGCCCGGCGCGCCCGGCACGGTGGGCCAGGTGCGCGAGTGCGCGGCGGAGCTGACCTACCTCGCGAAGCGGGCCGGAATCTCGCTCTTCATCGTCGGACACGTCACGAAGGACGGCGCGATCGCGGGCCCGAGGACGCTCGAGCACCTCGTCGACGCGGTCTTCTACTTCGAGGGCGACCGGTTCCAGTCGTTCCGCGTCCTGCGCGGCGTGAAGAACCGGTTCGGCTCGACGAACGAGATCGGCATCTTCGAGATGCGCGGGTCGGGGCTCACCGAGGTGGCCAACCCGAGCGAGCTGTTCATGTCGCAGGACCGGCATGGGCGGGAGGGCTCGGTCGTCGTGCCGAGCATGGTGGGGACGAGGACGCTGCTCGTCGAGATCCAGGCCTTGCTCAACCGCGCGGTCGTCGGCTTTCCCGCTCGCCGCGTCTCGGGGGTCGACCTCAACCGCGTGCAGCTCATCCTGGCGGTGATCGAGCGCCGCTGCGGCCTGCCGGTGGGCGGCCAGGACGTCTTCGTGAACGCGGTGGGCGGCGTGGAGGTGGACGAGCCCGCGGCCGATCT
>DASTON010000077.1:0-3962 GCA_035762525.1 Planctomycetota bacterium
CCTCAAGCCCGGCGACGAAGTGCTCACCACGCCTTTCACCTTCATCGCCAGCGGCGCCGCCATTCTCCACGCGAACCTGGCTCCCGTCTTCGCGGACATCCGGCCCGGCGACATGAATCTCGACCCCGCGGCGATCGAAGCGGCGCTCACGCCGCGCACCCGGGCGATCATGCCGGTCCACATTTTCGGAACGACGTGCGACATGACCGCGATCGGCGCCCTCGCGCGGAAGAAGGGGCTCAAGGTCATCGAGGACGCATGCCAGGCGCACGGGGCGACTCACGCCGGAAAGCGCGCGGGATCTTTCGGCGACGCCGCGACGTTCAGTTTCTACCCGTCCAAGAACCTCGCCGCGGTCGGCGACGGCGGCGCGCTGGTCACCAGCAGCGACGAGGTCGCCCGCGACGCGAGGCTCAGGCGCGACCACGGCCGCACGTCCAAGTACGAGCACGGAGTCGTCGGCTGGAACTACCGGATGGACGAATTCCAGGCCGCGGCGCTCAACGTGAAGCTGCCGAAGCTCGAGGCGTGGAACCAGCGGCGGCGCGCGCTCGCCTCCCGCTACGCCGAACGGCTGAGGAGGGCTCCGTTGACCCTCCCGGCGGCGGATCCGGGGTCCGTCTGGCACCTGTACGTGATCCGGACGCCGAAGCGCGACGCGCTCCGCGAGCACCTGGAGAAGCAGGGCGTCGAAACCGGGGTTCACTATCCCCTGCCGCTGCATCTCCAGCCGCCCTTTGCGTCGTTCGGGTACAAGAAGGGGCGCTTCCCGCAGGCGGAGCGCGCCGCGGACGAGGCGCTGTCGCTGCCCATGTACCCGGAACTGGGGGACGAAGGGGTCGATCGGGTCGCCGGCGCGGTCAGTTCGTTTTTTGGGGTTTGATCACCCGGTAGACCCGGACCGGACGCTGGCCCTTCATCCCTCGCGTGAAGTCGTCTCCCACTCTCTCGAAGCGCTTGTCCGTGTCCAGCTCGGGCATGAACGGCCACTCCGGCTTCTTCGCGTCGCGCTCGGTGAAGACGACGAAGTCCGCCGAGACCGCGTCCGCGATCTTTTCAGGCGCGAGCCTCAGATTCCCCCTCGCATGCCAGGCCACCTTGTCGCGCGTCGTGAGGATCTCCGCGCGCTTCGGCGAGTTCGCGCGGATCCACTCCCCGGCGCGAACGAGGGGCAGATCTTCCCAGCGATGGACGTCGAAGACCTTGAAGCCGACCACGAGGCCCAGGACCAGCGTCGCGCCCGCGAGCCAGTGCGGCTTGGATCGCGCGGCGTATCGCTCGACGAGCTGGACGAGCCCCCACGCCGTGAACGGCAGCAGGAGCGCGAACGGCGGCAGGAGATAGCGGTAGCTGACATAGCCGATGCCGTGCATCGAGTAGAAGACTCCCGCCAAGTAGGCGACAGGCCAGCTCAGCAGGTAGAGCCGCTTCCACTTTTGTTCGCGCCACGCCCACGCCAGCCCCGCGGCCAGCGGAATGAGCAGCACGAATCGGTGCGCCTGCGCCAAAGACATGAGCGCCTTTCCCGTCAGTGGCCACCGATGCGTGAGCGCTTCCCCCGCGGCCGCCCGCATGAACGCCTGTCCGCTTCCCTTGGCCGTCGTCGTCCATCGGCCCATCTCGCCGCGCACCCAGACGAGAAACGGCATCGCGACGATCAGGAAGGCGCCGACGGCGAACAGGGCTCCCAGGAAAATGTCGCCCGAGGAGCGATCGCGGCGGCGGATCGCCTCGACCAGGTACCAGCAGACCAGGCCGCAGATCGCGATCAGTCCTTCGTTGCGCGTGAGATACGCGACCGACGCCGCAACGCCCGCGCCCAGCGACCAGGCGAGCCGGTTCGATTCCAGGAAGCGGTGGCCCATCCAGATCGCCGAGAAGAGCGCGGCGAAATAGAGTCCCTCGTTCATGACGTCGACCTGGATGTCGACCAGCTGCCAATGAAGGGCGTAGAGAACGACGGCGACGAGCGCGGCCGGACGACCGAAGAAGTCGCGCGCCAGGAGGTAGAGCGGCAGCGCGGCGAGCGACCCGAAGAGGATCGAGACGAGGAAACCGGCGGTTTCGATGTCGCCCGTCACGTACGACATCAATGCGGTCGCCGTGGGATACCCGGGGTGATAGTACGACTTCATCGCCGCGTGCCACGAACCCTCGCGGATCAACTCCGCCATGCGCAGGTAGGCCGCGGAATCGGTGCCGAAGGTGCAGGTCCCCGCCCACGCCATGAGCCGGACGGCGAGGACACCAAGGAAGACCCCCCAGAGAGTACGCCGATCGTCCAGACCGATCGGGGCCTTTGGGCCTTCCTCATTCAACGCGTGAGCATTCGTCAATCGGATGCTGCCAATCGGTGAATCGGGCAATCGTCAATCGTTAATCGTCAATCGTCTTCAGTACGCTCCGCGTCCGCGCACGACAGCGGGGATCGTCCGGGCGAGAATCGAGAGGTCGAGCCAGAGCGACCAGCGGTCGATGTACTCGAGATCGAGCCTCATCCATTCCTCGAACTTCATCTCGTTGCGCCCGCCGATCTGCCACAGGCAGGTGATCCCGGGGCGCATGTTCATCCGCCGGCGCTGCCACGGATGGAACTTCTCGACCTCGTAATCGGGCAACGGACGGGGACCCACGAGGCTCATGTCCCCCTTGAAGACGTTCCACAGCTGGGGGAGTTCATCGAGGCTCGTTTTGCGGAGGAACTTGCCGAAGCCGGTCACGCGCGGGTCGCTGCGGATCTTGAAGGCGGGACCGTCGAGTTCATTCTTCGATTCGAGTCCGGCGCGCTGGAGCTCCGCGCCCTGCACCATCGTGCGGAACTTGTAGAGGACGAACCGACGCCCGTTCATACCCACGCGCTCCTGGCGGAAGAACGCGCCGCCTTTCGACGTGATCGCGACCAGCGCTCCGATCGCAAGCATGGGCAGCCCGAGAACGAGCAGGAGGAGCAGCGAGGCGCCGAGGTCGATCAGGCGCTTGAGGGTCAGCTGCAAGCCGGACGGCGGGACCGAAGAGAACGTGACGAAGGGCCGGTCGACGAAGAAAGACGTCTCGATCCGGGAGCTCATCTCGTCGAAGAGCGGAAGGCTCAGGTGCACGACCACGCCCATCGCATCCAAGGCGCGGATCTCCTTGTGGATTTCGTGGAGGTCCATGGAGCCGGGCACGAGGAAGACTTCGTCCACGACTTCGCGACGCGCGATCTCCGGCAGATCGCGGACCGATCCCAGCACCGGGTACGCTCCCACCGCCTTGTCCGCCGGGGCGGACGCCTCGGAGATCATGCCCCGCACCTGGTACACGGCCCCGTTCGTGTCCGTCAGCGCATTCGCGACGCGCAGCGCCTCGGGATGCGTTCCGACGACGAGGACGAAGTGTCGGTCATACCCGCGCGTCGTGTAGTAGCCGAGCAGCGTCCGGGCCGCGATTCTCAGCGGGAAAACGATCAGGAAATTGGCCGCCGCCGTGAACAGGATGAGGGACCGGTTGATCTCGATCGCCTGCAGGACCATCATCAAGCCGAACGTCGAGAACGCGGCGAGCGCGTTGACGACTCCGAGATTGAACGCGTGCGACAGCGCGCCCCGGACCCGAAATGCCTTGTAGCTGTTCGTTCCCCAGGTGAACGCGCTCCAGAACGCGAGATAGACCGGGATCAGCCAGAGCACCTCCCGGAGCGGCGGCAGGTTGATTCGAAAATGGGAGCCGAGCAGCGTCCGAAGGGAGTACGCCGCAAGGAACGAGGCCGCGCCGGCCGCGAGCTCCGCCACGTGGTAGGCGAAGACGCGCCGGCGATGGCGAATGTGTCCGATCATGTGACGATGGAGACATTATCGGCAAGTGGGGGCGCCAATCAAAGCCGGCGGCCTCACTTCAGGACGCGACTCAAGCCCGTTTCTGTCTTCGGCCGCTCGTGATGGAGCCAGCGCATCCAGGCCTCGAACACCATGAGCGTCCACAGC
>DASTON010000078.1:0-2688 GCA_035762525.1 Planctomycetota bacterium
TGGCGCCGTGGATCGCCATCGCCTCGATGACGATCAGGCCCGGCTCGCCCTTCGCCAGGCGGACGTAGCGGTCGAGGATGTCCTGGTTGACGAGCCCGTCCTCTCCCGAAAGCCTCGTGACCATCGCCGGCAGGACGATGCGGTTCTCGAGCCGCATCGCGTTGATCTGGACCGGCTCGAACAGTTTCATTTGAGGACGCTTGCCGCGATGACGAGCTTCAAAATATCGCTCGCGCCCTCATAGATCCTCAACGTGCGAACTTCCCGGTAGAGGCGCTCGACGGCGCTTCCCTTGAGGACCCCCGCGCCGCCGTGCAGCTGAACCGCGGAGTCGATGATCCGCTGCGCCGCCTCCGTCGCGAAGAGCTTCGCCGAGGCGGACTCGAAGGGGATGCGGGCCGCCCCCCCGTCCCGCTTCGCCGCCGAGCGGTACACGAGGAGGCGCGACGCTTCGTAGTCCGTGACCATGTCGGCGAGGCGCGATTGCACGACCGCGAGATCCGCCAGTCTCGAACCGAATTGCCGGCGATTCATGACGCGGTCGATCGTCTCGGCGATCGCCCGTCCGGCCATGCCCAGGGCCGCGGCCGCTACGGAGGTCCGAAACGTCTCGAGGACCGAGAGCGCGTACTTGTACCCTTCGCCGACCTTGCCCACGAGCCGGCCGGCCGGGATGGAGCATTCCTCGAACGTGAGTTCCCCCAGCGGATGCCACGCCACGACGTCCTGCCGCCGGGAGCATCGGACTCCCGCGTCGGTTTTCGTCACGACGAACATCGAGATGCCCTTGGAACCGGCGTTGGGATCGGTCTTGGCGAGCACCGTCATGACGTCGGCGATCGGCGCGTTCGAGATGAGCGTCTTGTGGCCGTTGAGGACGTAGCCTCCGTCCTTGGAACGGGCCGACGTCGAGAGCGCCGAGAGATCCGAACCCGCCTCCGGCTCGGTGGCCGCGAACGCGGCGACCCACTCGCCGCTTCGAACCTTCGGGAGCGTTTCGCGCTTCAGGGCGTCCGAACCGAACGCCTCGACCGCGTACGATCCCAGCCCCTGCATCGCGAAGGCGAGATCGATCAGTCCGTGGCGGCCGGCCAGCGTCTCCCGGACGATGCTCAGGGAGCGCAGATCCGTCCCGCCGGAGTGCTTCAGAAGGTCCTCGGATCCGAGGCGGCGCACGATCGCGCGCGCCGACTCGTCCGTCTCGGCGACGTCGCCGAGATCGGCCGCCACCCGCTCCGCCTCGGCCTGGAGCTGGAGATGCTCCGTCTCGAGGAAGGGGTTGCCGCGGATCCGTTCGTCGACGAATTCCCCGCCGCGCATCATTCGCTCCGGAAACGGGGAGGCCGCTTTTCCATGAACGCCTGGAACGCTTCCCGGAAATCGGGGTGGGTCATGCACTCGGCCTGGGCCTTCGCCTCGGCCTCGACCGCCTCGTCCAGGCCCAGGCTCAGCTCGCGGTTGAGGCACTCCTTGGTGACGGCGATCCCGTGCCCGGGCCCCTTGGCGAGGCGGCGCGCCCATGCCAGGGATTCTTCGACCAGGAACTCGGGCGCGCAGACCTTGTTGACCAGCCCGAGGCGATACGCCTCCTCGGCCCCGATCGAATCGCCCGTCATCAACAGCTCCGTCGCCTTGGCGAACCCGATCAGCCGGGGCAGGAGCAGGCACGCGCCCATGTCCGCGCCGGACAGGCCGACTTTCGTGAAGAGGAAGGCGAATTTCGAGCCGGACTCCGCGATCCGGAAGTCCGCGGCGAGCGCGATCATCGCGCCGGCGCCCGCCACGACCCCGTTGATCCTCGCGATGACCGGCTTGCGGAGCCGCCGCATGTTGACGAAGAGCGCCCCCGTCATGCGCGTGAATTCGAGAAGCCCCTCGCGATCGCGCTTGAACAGCTCGCCGATGATGTCGCGGACGTCGCCCCCCGAGCAGAAGCCCTTCCCCTTCCCCGTGATGATCACGACGCGGACGTCCTTCTCGTCCTGGAGCGCGGCGAAGGTGTCCCGGAGCTCGCCATAGGTCTCGAACGTCAGCGCATTGAGGCGCTCCGGACGGTTCAGGGTGATCGTCGCGATTCCCTCGTCCGTCGTTTCGAAGAGAAATGACTTTGGACTAATCATGGGCTCCGCCTTCCCCGGTGCAGGGGCCAGGGTGCAACTCAGTGTTCTGCGCAGCCTCACACAAAATGCGGGAGACCGTCCGCCACCTTTTCAATCGAGAATCCAGAATCGAGAATCGAAAATCGGCCTTCATAGGACTGCAATTCCTTCCAGTTCGACCTTAGCCCGGGGGTCCCACAGCCCCTTCACCTCGAACATGGCGCACGCCGGATAGTGCCGGCCCAGATGCTTTTTCCACACCGAACCGATCGCCTTCCGGGCCCCGCCGTATTCTTCACGACTCGTAACGTAGATGTTCATCAAGCCGAGTTGTTCCGGCTTTCCTCCGGCTTCCTTCAACACCGCCAGCAGGTTCTCGAGCGCCGCCTCGAACTGCGCCGTGAAATCGTCGCTGACGATCTCCGATCCCTGGTTCGCCCCGTTCTGGCCCGCCAGGAACAGGATCTTGCCTCCCTCGATCAGGACGCCGTGGTTGAATCCGACGGGCGCGGGCAGCGACTTTGGATTGACGACCGACATCCGCGCCGGTCTCTTCGTCCGACTTCGGACTTTGGACTTTGAACTTTGG
>DASTON010000079.1:0-4235 GCA_035762525.1 Planctomycetota bacterium
GGCGCGATCGTCGACGCCGAGATGAACGGGGTGCTGGCCCGGGCGCTTTCGAAGCTGCCCGCCCCGGAACGCCGCGTCATGGAAGTGCGGTTCCTCGGGGGCCTCACCCGCGCCGCAGCGGCCCAGAAGTTGAATTGCTCCCTCGATACGATCGACCGCCGGACCAAGCTCGCCGTCGCCCGCCTGCGCGATTCCCTGTCGGGCCATTTCACCACGATGATCCTCGCGGGTCCCGCCCCGACCCTGGAACGCGTGATGGAATTGAGGCCGAGTTTCCGCGCGGCGTTCCTGGCGCGTCACGTGGAGGGGCTGAGCGCCGGGAAAGCGGCCCAGAAGCTCGGCATCCCGGTGGCGACGCTGGAGGAACGGCTTCGTTACGCGTACGACCTGCTCGGATGCGCCGAGACGACGGACTTCGCGGCTCTCCGCCGGCCGGTATAATCCGGGTTGATGGCCGACGCCGAGGAGAAACGAAAGGAGACCCGGCGCCGCGCCAAGCGGGCGGCCTCCAACCTCGGACGGCTCCTGGCCCTCGTGGGGGCGCTCTCCGTCGTCGCCGCGCTCTACCTCACCCTCCGCACGTGGGTCGTCGAAGGGCTGATCCGCGACCTGGCCCAGTCCCTCCTTGAGCCGCTCATCAGCGCCGACGTGGAAAGCGTCGGCCGCGTCGAGATCGACGCCGACGGGAATCTCGTCCTTCACCGGGTCGTGATGACGACGAATCGCGACGGCGTGAAGCGCCTGTTCTACCGGGCCGACCGGATCGTGATCGCGATCGACGGATGGCCGCTGCGCGACGCCGACCTCCGCGTGGCCCGCATCGACATCTTTCATCCGGAAATCTATGTCCGCCGCGATCGCGCGACGGACTGGAACCTGCTCTGGGCCCTGAAGCCTCGCCCCAAGCCCCCGGAACCCCCGAAGCCGCCCGCGCCTCCCGCCGGGCCTCCCCCGCTGGTCTCGCGACCCGTGATCCCCAAGGCCCCGACGGGAGACCCCTTCCCCTTTAATGGCGTGCACCTGCACGACGGGATCGTCCACATCGCGATCGAGGGCACCCACCGCGAGATCAGCTACATCGTGACCGGCGTGGAGGCGCGGATCGAACGGCGCGAGGGGCAGATCCACTTCGAACCGATCCTCGGGGATTTCTACGGCGGCCGGCTCGCTGGACACGCGGTGCTCCGGTCTCTCGTCCCCTTCGTCCTGGACGTGCGGCTCGCCGTGACGGACGCCGACGTGTCGCGCCTTTCCGACCGGGCCAACTTCGTCAACCGCGCGGTGTCAGGCCGGCTCGGCGGAGTCCTCGCGATCACGGCCGACGCGCGGTCCCACCATCGTCCCGTGGGCGCGGGCCGGATCGACATCACGAAGGGAAACCTCTACGACCTTCCGGCCTTCACCGGGATCCTGGGACTGCTCGCCCTGAACCCCGTGCCCGACCGCATCGTGAACAGCGCGCAGGTGCTCTTCACGATCGAGCGCGACCGTGTCCGCATCGACGAGATGAACTTCCTCGGGAGCCCGATCTCGCTCTTCGGCGAAGGCGTCATGGGGCTCACCGGCGAAGACCTGAACCTCGTGTTCGTCCCCCGGCTGGAGAAGGATATACTGTCCTTCATCATCGCGCCGGTCGCGCTGCTCACGGATCTCGCGCTGGGCCAATGGGTGCCGGTCGTGGTGACCGGATCCTTCTGGGCGCCCAAGGTCAATGTCGAGCCCGAGGCCGAAGTGCGCGAGAAGATCCAGAAGCAGGCCGGGGGAAAACGAGCCGGGAAATAATGGACCAGGTCGAGAATCAGGGCCAGGCGGAGAAAATCCTCGAGCGCGAGGGCAAGCACATCGAAACCCGCGTCGCGGAGCGGCGCGACAAGCTCGCCTCCCCCGCCGACGCGATCGCCGCGACCGAGGACATCTTCAACCTGCGCCGGCGGTACTTCGGCGCGACGGGAGAGCACTTCGGGCTCCTCGAGCTCGAAGGAATCCGGCTGATCGACGCGCTCGACGAGCGCCTGCTGAGGGCCATCCGCGACGTGCTCAAGGCCTTCGTCGACGCGCGGCCGCGACGGATCCCCGACCTCAAGACGCTCGCGTCGCTGGCGGAGCGCCTGGCCGCCGGACAGCGGCCGATGCCGCAGTACCCGATCGCCTTCATGGTGCTCCACGTGATCCGCACCCATTTCGAGCGGTTCCAGGAGCTCGCGGCGGCGCGGCCCGATGAGCTGCCGGAGCTGGAGCATGCGCTCGTCCACCACCTCCTGGGAGTCGCGGACCGCTACGTGCAGACGCGGGAGCGGCCGGTGATGCGCCACTTCAGCGACGTCGCGCGCGAGTACAGCGTGGTCAGCCGTCTTCGCTGCCCGTGCGGCGAGGAGAAGCACGAGGTCAAGACCCAGTCGCTCTGCCAGCGGGCCGACGGGAGCCCCTACGACCGGCTCGATCTCCAGTGCAAGGCGTGCGGCGCCAAGAGGTCGATCGCGTTCGACCTCCCCCACTTCAAGGACATGTACCAGGTCTAAGGTTCCTTGCGAATTTGGGAAGTAACAAGCTCGGTTCGGAATTGCTCATACATCATGGGAATGAGCTCCGGCCGGACCGATCGGGACGGCGGATTTGGGATTACGTCGTACCATTAGCGGACGATAGCTCGGAGGAGTCATGAGACGACTGATGCTCGCGGCACTCGTGGCGTCGCTGGCCCTGCCAGGATGCATCGTGGCGGTCGAAGGACGCACCCATCGCACGTACAATCCGCCGCCCCCGCCGCCTCCTCCTCCGGCGGAAGTGACCGTCGAGTGGAATGACGCGCGGACGGTCGTGCTCCGCGAGTATTACCATTGCGACTGGGACACGGTCGGAGCGTTCGAGTACTACGAGACCGATTGCGGGATTCCGGAGGACGACCTGTTCTTCCTCCTGCACATCTCGCGCGTGTCGGGCCGCAATTTCCACGAGGTCTGCTTCACGTACCAGCACCGGAACCGCGTGCTGTGGGACGTGGTCCTCCACTACCGCATCAATCACTGGGACCTGTACATCGATCTGCCGGTGGGCACGCACTGCCCGCCGAGCTACTCGCGCGTCTACGGCTACTACTGGAGGCGCGATTCCCGGATCATCCTGACGAACTACGACTGCCACGCGCTCTTCTGGCTGAGGTTCGGCCACTTCTACTACGGCTGGCAGCCCCGCGAGTGCTTTGTCCGCTGGGACCGGTGCGTCGACGACCGCGTCCGGTTCGTGACGGTCGTGCATCGCGAATACCCGTCCCGCGCGGGCTACGGGAACCGCTCCTGGAATGCCCGCCCCGTGGTGAAGGTCATCGAGCGGCCCGAGCGCGACCGCACCCTCATCGTGAAGAAGCGCGGCGAGGTCGTGAAGAAGGTCGAGGTGGACATCAGGAACCGCGGCTCCCAGGGACAGCAGGTGGTCCGGCCGATCCCCGTGGACCAGAGGCAGCGCCTCCTGGACGAGCATCGCCGCAAGATGGAGGAAAAGCGGAACGAAGAGCGCGAGGAGCGCCGCCGCGAACCCCAGAAGTTCGAGGAGTACAAGAAGGGCGAGCGCGACGACCGCAAGGACGACCGCGACGATCGAAAAGACGACAAGAAGGACGACAAGAAGGACGATCGCCGCGAACCGCCCAAGCGGAATCCGCCTCCTCCTCCCAAGGACGACAAGAAGGACGACCCGCGGGACGACCGGAAGGATGACCGCAAGGACGACAAGAAGGACGATCGCAAGGACGACAACAAGGACGATCGCCGCGAGCCGCCCAAGCGGAACCCCCCTCCCCCGCCGAAGGACGACAAGAAAGACGATCGGAAGGACGACAACAAGAAGGACGACAAGAAGGACGACCGCCGCGAGCCGCCCAAGCGGAATCCTCCTCCCCCGCCCAAGGACGACAAGAAGGACGAGAAGAAAGACGACAACAAGAAGAAGGACGACAACAGGAAGGAAGACAACAAGAAGGACGACAAGAAGGACGGCGGCAAGAAGCAGCAGCAGCAACCCAAGGAAAACCGCCAGCAGGAGAAGAAGGCTCCTCCCGAGAAAAAGCAGGGCGAGAAGAAGCAGGAATCGCCCAAGAACGACCGCAAGCGGTAAAACGACCTAAGTAGAATTACTTAGGTATATCCTGTTCCGGAGCCGGCCCCGACCCCTCGCGGGGGTTCGAGCCGGCTCCGGCTGTTTTTCGGGCCCGGAAAGAGCCGCGCAACGTGAGGCATCGG
>DASTON010000080.1:0-2865 GCA_035762525.1 Planctomycetota bacterium
AGCGGCGGACTATTTCGGCGACCGGTGGATCCGCCTCCTCTTCGGCTTCCGCCTCGAGGAGACCGATCCGCTCAAGGTCGACTTCCCCGCCTTCATCGCGTGGCTCAAGCGCGCGGGCCGCGAGGATCTGCCGTACGACAAGTTCGCGGCCGACCTCCTCGCCGCCAAGGGCGAGAAGGACGAGCGGCCCGAGGCGAATTTCATCCTCCGCCATCTCGATCCCAAGGAGCCGCCCGTCGCGCTCGCCACCCGCACCGCGCGCGTCTTCCTCGGGCTCCAGCTCCAGTGCGCCCAGTGCCACGACCATCCGACCGAGGCGTTCACGCAGGACGATTTCTGGGGCCTCGCGGCCCACTTCGGAAACCTGAAGCCGAAGACGCGCAAGACCTTCGACGGAATCAAGACGAAGCTCCACCAGGACCTGCCGGCCGCGGTCAAGATGGATGGAGATGCCCAGCGCCAGGTCTCACCGCGGTTCCTCGACGGCACGTCCCCTCCCGAGAACGAGCCGCCGCGCGAGTGGCTGGTCCGCAAGATGCTCGACTACGGCGACGCCCAGTTCGCGCGCGCCGCGGTCAACCGCGTCTGGCGCCACTTCATGGGCCTGGGATTCGTGGAGCCGGTCGACCGGTTCACGGCGACGTCCGAACCGATCCACGCGGGGCTGTTCAAATCGCTGGCGGCGGAATTCCGCGCGGGCGGCTGGAGCGTGCGCCGCCTGAGCCGGGGCATCCTCCTCTCGAAGCCCTACGGCCTGTCGTCGGGCCGGACCGCGGCCCCGGAGTCGGAGTACTCGTTCAAGATCCTCAAGCCGCAGGACCCGCCGCAGGTGCTGAACAGCCTGGTGTGGACGCTGAACCTCGACGCGTTCCTCAAGACCTTCTACGACCAGTTCGCGTCGAACAAGGACCTGCCCCCGGGCTACAAGAATCCCGAGGTCTTCCGGCAGTATCTCTTCCTCTTCGTGCAGAGCCTGCTCGCGCCCGGGCGGCGCGCGCCCGAGGAGATTCCGTACGCGGGCAGCGTGCGCCTGGCGCTCAAGCTCATGAACGGAAAGGACCTGCAGGGTCTCGTCAAGGCGGGATGGGGCCGGCTCGCCGAGGTCCTGAAAGCCCAGAAGGATCCGGCCGGCCGCGTGGAGCTTCTCTATCTCACGCTGCTGTCGAGACCGCCCGACGCCGCGGAGAAGACGCGCGCCCTCGAGCACATCGACCGCCGCCGCGACGGAGCCGCGTACGAAGACCTCTTCTGGGTGCTGTTGAATTCAACCGAGTTCTTTTTCAATCATTAAGCAGGATTCAGGATTTAGGGTTCGGGTGTCAGGTTAGGAAGCAAAGAAGCTGACAGCTTTCAGCTCAAGAGGTCAGCGATCAGCGGACTCCTGACGGCTGATGACTGAATCCTGATCCTGGCTGGAGCTGACCGCTGATGGCTGAACGCTTCCTGAACTGACTTCTGAGGCCTGAAACCTGATGACCAGCTGTAGACACTGCGAACTGGGGCGGCGCGACTTCATCCGCATCGCCTTCGGCGCCGCCGCCGGAACCGCGCTGGGGGCGAAGTTCGGCTTTGCGGCCGGACAAGAGACCAAGGCGAAGTCGGTCATCCTCCTCTGGATGCAAGGCGCGGCGAGCCAGATCGACTCCTGGGATCCGAAGCCGGGAACCGCGACGGGCGGACCCTTCAAGGCGATCGACACGAAGCGCGGATGGTCCGTCAGCGAGCACCTGCCGCGCATGGCGGGGATCGCGGACCGCTGGTCGCTCGTCCGGACGCTGTACTCCAAGGACCCGAACCACGACACCGCGCAATACCTGATGCACACGGGCCATCGCCGCGTGGAGACCGTGGACTATCCGCATCTCGGCAGCCTGATCTGCTCCGAGCTCGGGATGCGCGAAGGCGGCCTGCCGGGATGCGTCACCATCGGCGGCGACGACGGCGTGGGCGCGGGATTCCTGGCGCCGGAGACCGCCCCGTTTCTCGTCGAGAAGATCGACGACCCCCTCGAGGATCTGCAGGCGATCACCTCCAAGTGGCGGCTCGAGGACCGCGCGAAACTCCTGAAAGCGCAGAACGATGGGTTCCGGAAGGAGCACGACGAGCGGCGCGTGCTGGAACACCAGCGGGCGTACGACCGCGCCCTGGAGCTGATGAAGTCCTCCCACTTGAAGGCGTTCGACATCTCCGGCGAAACGGACGAGACGAAGAATCTCTACGGCGCGGGCGCCTTTTCCCGCGCGTGCCTCATGGCGCGGCGGCTCGTCGAGGCGGGGACCCGCTTCGTCGAAGTGCGTCTCGCGGACTGGGACTCGCACTCGGACAACTTCAACCGCCAGAAGGGGCTCATGGATCAGCTCGATCCGGGATTCGCCGGACTGCTCCAGGACCTGGGCCGGAAGTCGATGCTCGACAACACGCTCGTGGTCTGGCTCTCGGAGTTCGGCCGGACGCCGAAGGTGAACGCGGCCCAGGGTCGCGATCACTTCACGCGCGCGTGGTCGGCCGTGCTGGCCGGGGGCGGCATCCAGGGCGGCCGGGTCGTCGGGAAAACGACGGACGACGGCATGGAGGCGGCCGACCGACCCGTGTCCGTCGAGGACCTGTACGCGACCCTGTTCGACCGGCTCGGGATCGATCCCGCGAAGAAAGTCGCGACGCCGAACGGCCGGCCGATCAAGTTGCTCGATGGAGGGCGCCCCGTGCGCGAACTGCTGTGATGCGTCTGGCCTTGCTCGCGGCGATCCTGCTCGTCCAGGACGGCGCGCGCGAACTCAGGTACGGCGGCAAGAAAGGCGACAAGTCGGCGATCGCCGGCGAGGTCACGCTCAAGCTGAAGATCGACGGCACCGAGGCGATCACGAA
>DASTON010000081.1:0-4192 GCA_035762525.1 Planctomycetota bacterium
CGCAGGCGCAGGTCCTCGAGCGCCTGGAGGTTGCCGGCGATGTCTCCCGAGGACGTTTTTCCGACGTCCTGGAGTTTCTTGGCCGTGGACCCCACCGAGCGCATGAGGTTGAGGTTTCCGAAGAACGCGATGCCGAGCGAAATCGAGAAGCCGATCAGGGCCAGGACCGAGAGGACCGCCATCCCGGCGCGCATGAACCGGCGCCGGCGGGCGACTTTCGTGGCGGACCGCGCCAGGTTCTGGTCGCCGAAGATGATCTTCGTGAAGAGCGTGTTGATGAAGTAACTCTTGCGGTCGACCGCCTGCGACAGGAGCCCCGCCGCGTCTTCCTGCAGCCCGAACGCGCCGCCCATCGCGGCGACGAGCTGGTCGATCGGCGTCCCCTCCTGGGTGCCGCTCGTGAAGTAGATGCCGCGCAGGATCGAACTCTCCTGGAACGGGTTCGGCCGGAACAGCTCGCCCACGAAATCGGCGAGCTTCTTGTGGGCCATCGCGAACTGGAGCGGGAAGCCGAAGATGCGCCGCTTCTTGTCCAGGGGGCGCTCGGCCGCCAGCGAGGTGACCCTCTGGGCCGACAGCTGGGTGTAGAGGGTCCGCGCCTCCGCCTCGAAGACCGCCTGGTACGACTCGACCTTGCCGCTGTACGGCAGGGTGAAGCCCCACACCTGGGCGCGGTCGCCCTTCCCGAAGTCCTCGAAGAAGTCCGTGAAGCCGTTCAGCAGGTCGCACTTCGTGAAGACGAGGTAGACCGGGAAGATCTCCTCGAGGCGCTTCGTCAGCTCGTCGATGCGGTCGCGGATGTTCTTGACGTGCCCCTCGCGCTCCTCGTCGCTGCACTGCACGAGGTCGGCGACGCTGACGCAGACGATGGCGCCGTTGATCGGCTTGCGCTTGCGGCACTTCTTGAGCATGTCGAGGAACGAGAGCCACTCGTCGCGGTCCTCGAGCTCCGTCGTGTACCGGCCCGCCGTGTCGAGGAGGATGCCCTGGTCGGTGAACCACCAGTCGCAGTTGCGCGTGCCGCCGACGCCGCGGATGCCCTTGCGCCCCTGGCTCATGTACGGGAAGTTCAGGCCCGACTCCTGCAGGGCCGTGCTTTTCCCCGAGCCCGGGGGGCCGATGATGATGTACCAGGGCATCGTGTAGAGCGCGCTGCCGCCCAGCTTCGAGGCCTTGAGCGAGGCGATCGCCTCGCTCAGCTGCTTCTGGAGCGCCTGGACCTGCGGCTTCTTGTCGGGCCGCGCCGTGTCCATCTGCTCCTGCGCCTGGGACCGGAGGCGGTCCTCGATCGCCGCCGCGCTCTTCTTGGCGATCATCTTCTGGATGATCAGCACGATGAAGAAGATGACCGCGCCGGCGATGATTATCGGCGCGCGCCACTTGAACATGAACGCGCTGTACTGGCCGCTGAAGTAGGTGACGAGCACGAAGATGATGAGCCCCATCAGGCTCATCTGGCCGCCCCCGAGCAGTCCCTGGAGAAATTGCATGTCTCGCGCGCCCCCTAGCTCACTTGCTTGATCACGCTGTCCGCCACGCCGCCCAGGTAAAAGTGAAGGACCGCGTACAGGATGAGGAGCAACCCGGCGCACGCGACGACCACGAGCCAGACCGGGAATTCCTTGACGGCCCCCGCCCCCTGGTCCTTGGGCTCCCAGGACGGCGACAGCCCCTCCGCCTTCGACCGGGCCTTCCGCAGCTCCTTGCCGATCGAGTCCGTTAGCACCTTGATCTTCTCCATGCCCTTGAGGTCGGCGTACTTCCCCTTGAAGCCGAGCGCGAGGCAGTGGAAATAGACTTCGAGCACGTCGAGCTTCTTCGGATCGTCGGCGTTCCGCAGGCTCTCCAGCTTGGTGTAGAACTCCTCGCCCGCGTTGAACTCGTTGAAGTACTGCAGCTGCAGCGGGTTCCCCGCCCACACGTCCCGCAGCGCCCAGTTCGACTGCAGGATGGTCTCGTCGAGGAAGCCGACGAGCGCGAACTTCGCCTGCTCGATGAGCGGCGCGGGGACGTCGGATTCCCGCGCGCGCTGCTCCATCGCGCTCACCAGGCCCTCGGCCTTCGCCCGGAACGGCTCGTATTCCCCGGGGTCGGCCGCCTTGCGGCTCGACTGGATGAAATTCAGGAGGTCGGCGCAGATGTCCGGCATGCCGGAGAGGACGGGGGTCAGCGTGTCGGCCACGGATTATTCCTTAACGGCCATCAGTTCGAGCTTCAGCTGCGTGAATTCGGGGGGGATGTAGATCGACATCGTGCGCGAGCTCTTCACCGCGTCCCAGTGCTCGCCCGCCTTCTGGAGGTGGAAGTAGCTCCGGCCCGGCTGGACGGGGATCTCCGCGGGCGGCGTGGGCAGGTGCTTGACGGGGACGCCGCGCACGGCCTGCGCGATGAGGAGGTTGACCCGGTCGAGCGAACTGATCTTCGCCTTGAGCGGCACTTCGCGGACGACCTTCTCTTCCGGCACGCCGGCCATGACCGCGATGTAGAACTGCGCCTTCTCGAGCATCTGCTCGTCGGGAACCCGGCCGGTGTACAGCCCCTCGCGCGCCTTCTCGAGCGGGATCGGCGTGCAGCGCGTCGCGATCGACGTCTCCAGCAGCCGGCGCAGGACCTCCTCGAGCCCCATGAACGTGGCCGAGAGGTCGTCGTGCATGTAGAGCGGCACGTCCTTGGGATGGCCGTCGCTCGCGAACGTGAACAGCTCCCCCGCGAGACGGGCCATCTCGACGTAGACGTCCTCGGGATGGGTCTGCGTCCGGTGGTAGCAGTGCACGAGCGGCGGCAGCGCCGCGTTCACCGTGCGCAGGAGCCAGAAGCTCGCCGCCTCGGACATCGTGAACTCGACCAGGCCGGCCGACCGCGAGCGCCGCTGCTTCGACAGGTCCGAGCTCTTCGTGGAGAGGATCTCCACGATGCGCCGCAGGATCGTCGACAGGTAGGGCGACGCGGCGATGTGCAGGCAGGGCGGGATGTAGCTCTCCTTCAGAGTGAAGGAGCCCGTCGCCGTCCGGCCCAGCGCCGCGATCTTGAGCGTGACGTAGTCGTCGAGCGGCTCCCCTTCGAAGAGGATCCGCAGGTCCTTCACCGCGGACGCGATCTCCCGGTCGCCCGTGCCCGTGTTCGCGTCGGACACCGAGGCCGTCTTCCTCAGGTACCGGGCCGGCCGCTCGCTCGAGGCGCCGTCCATCCGGACCGCCGCCAATCCGGGCTTCACGAGCGGCGAACCCAGGTAGACGCCGAGCGATTCCTTCTTGGCTTCGAACGACGCGCCGATCTGGCGCGATTTCGGCGCGATGTCGCGGTCGGGCACGTCGAAGAGCAGGCCGTCCGGCAGGACCCCGGACGCCCGCGAGAGGATGAACTCCCCGTTCGCCAGCGCGTCCTCGTTCACCTTCAGCTCGGTCAGGCCCCAGCCGCGGGGCTCGCCGATCCGCCGCTGGCGGACGATCAGGTCCTCGTAATGGCGGTCCCACTGCTGGAAGTGATGCGGAGTGAGGAACATCCCCTCGCTCCACAGCACCTTCTGAAGATGATCCACGGGGTCTCCCGGAGTTACTTCACGACCAGCTTGTAGTCCACCAGCTCGAAGATCTTGGAGGCCGCCTCCTCCTTGGGCACCGCCGTGTGGCGGAGCGAGGGCGGATCGGTCTTCTTCTGGAACATCGCCATGATGCCGATGAACCGGACCTCGGTCGGGATCTGCCCCAGGTCGAGCTTGTCCGGCTGGCTCGCGACGATCGTGATCGTGCGCGGCTCGCCCACGACGTCCGCGCCGAGCACGGCCTTGTACTTGTCCTTCCACAGCTGCTCGAAGGGCGCGGTGACGAACGCGGTCTTGTCCTTGAGCAGGAAGACCCGGACGTCCACCGGGATGTTTTCGGGCGGCGTCTTCTCGTTCTGGTTCAGGGCCGGCCCGCCCCGGAACTGCAGGATGAGCGGCCCGCCGCATCCCGCCACCGCCAGGAGCGACAGGACGGATGCCCAACGCGCATGTCTCACGAGTCCTCCCCTGTTTCCCGATATTCGATTCTGGATTCTGGATTCAACTCCCGGAATCGAGAATCGAGAATCAACAATCGTCCCGGTTCCCGTCCAGCCTCGCCGGGTCTCCCCCGCGTTCGTTCAGCGAAATCTCCCTACAACTGCTCTGCAGGCTGGGCCGCGCCCGGCCCGTCCTCCGCGTGCGACGACA
>DASTON010000082.1:0-6892 GCA_035762525.1 Planctomycetota bacterium
AAGGATGGCCGATCCATCAAGCTGAAATAAAGTAAGTGCCTAAGCCCTTTCTGCTGGAGTCGTTCGAGAAGCACAAGACGCTCGGAATCCGGGCGTTCAACGGCGGGGACGTCCGCGAAGCCAAGTACCACTTCCTCAAGGCGGCGGAGTACCTTCTCGAGCTGGCGCGCCAGTCCGAACCCAATCTCCGCGAGGTGCGCACCCGCCAGGCGATGAAGCTCGTCGAGCTCGCCAAGAACGTGAAGCAGAAGCGCCGCGCGGTGCGCGAAAAAGCCGCCGCGCGCTCCGCCCCCGGGGGCGGGACCCCGGCCGACGAGCCTGACGAAGTCCCGGACGAGTGGCTCGTCGAGGAGAAGCCCTCGATCCGGTTCGCCGACATCGCCGGGCTCGAGGACGTCAAGGAGCAGATCCGGGTGAAGATGATCTACCCCTTCACCCACGCGGAGCAGGCGAAAAAGTACCGGATCCGGACCGGGGGAGGCATCCTCCTCTACGGCCCCCCGGGCACGGGCAAGACGATGATCGCCAAGGCCGTCGCCGGCGAACTCGACGCCACGTTCTTCGCCATCGCGCCGAGCGAGATCCTCAACAAGTGGGTCGGCGAGAGCGAGAAGAACATCCGGAAGCTGTTCGACGCGGCCCGCCGCCGCACGCGCGCGATCATCTTCATCGACGAAGTCGAGGCCCTCACGCCGCCCCGCCGCGACGGCGAGAGCGGCGGCGTCATGCAGCGCGTCGTCCCCCAGATCCTCAACGAGCTCGACGGCTTCGACCGCAAGGCGGACCACCACCTGCTGTTCATGGGCGCCACGAACGAGCCGTGGAACATCGACACCGCGATGCTCCGGCCCGGCCGGCTCGACGAGAAGATCTACGTCGGGCTGCCCGACGCCCCCGCCCGCCGCAAGATCCTGGAGATGAACCTCGTCGACGTGCCCCTCGAGAAGGACGTCAACCTCGACAAACTCACGGCCCGCCTCGAGGGGTACAGCGGCGCCGACATCGCCTACGCCTGCCGCAAGGTCGCCGAGGAGACGTTCCTCGACTCCGTCGAGCGCAAGATCGACCGCTCGATCGGCGCGCGGGATTTCGAGCAAGTCCTGCTCAAGCTCAAGCCCTCGGTGTCGCGGGTCGACCTCGACCGGTTCAAGCAATTCAAGGCGGGAAGCGCATGAGACGGGGGATGGAGTCCGCCCTCCTCGCGATTCTCGCCGCGACCGTCGTCATCCTCGTTCTGAATCATCTCGAAGCGGATGAGTATCCGCAAAGCTCGACCGTCGACCCCCTCGGCGACGTTCCGTCGTGGCTCGAGCCGACTTCCATCCATCGCTGCCCGGCGTTTACTGATCGCACGTACCGTTTCGAAGCGATCGAATGCCTCATTGAAGTCACGGTCACGGATCGGGACGGATGGTACCGCCTGTTCTGGGCGGGACCGGAGACCTACCGCTACAGCGATCCCGCCTTGGTCGGAGGCGCGCTCCGCAATGGGACGGCCGTGCTTTCAGGCGGGACCTGGAGAATTCGTGGGCGTTATGTCTCGAACCCTGTCCCCGCGACGAATTCCAATGACTACCCCGCGGACCCCGTTGAGTTGTGCTACTGGATCGGGAGGGGGAAGTTCCCGGGAACGGGCGACCCGGTCCTGGACAAGGGCGGCACGACGGCCGTGCCCACCCGCTTTCTCTGGTTTCGCTACCCGTTTCCGCCGGACCGCGTCGACGATTTCTGGTGGGAGTTGCAAGACCCCGAGTCGTTCGCCGGGACGCTGCCGATTCCCTGCCCCTGCGGAAGGAAGCCCGCCCAAGAGCAGAAGCAAGAGCGGTAAGGAAACGGAGCCTGTTGCCTCACCGCTCGTGAGCTTGCTCTTGAGCTCGCTCCGGATCTGGCCGCTCCCAGTATGATGTAGAAATGTTGGCGGCCGTGCTTCTTGCTTGCCTGATCCAGCAGCCGTCGACCAAGAAACCGGTTCCCCTGCCGGATCAATTCGCCCACCCGTTCCACGCGTACAAGCTGCTCCTGGCGAAAGGCTGGGCGCGCGGGCCCACCCACTCGAAAGCGCAGGCGAGTTTCTACGCGGCGAAGGTCGAAGCGTACACCCCGCGCGTCGATCTCTACATCCACACGGAGATCAAGGAGTTCGGCGCGTTCGTGTCGAAGTTCCGGGAGTCGTTCCGCGCCGCGTTCCCCGACGCCGCGTTTCCGGTCGACGAACTGACGAGCGTGCGCGGCCGCTCGGCGCTCTTCCTCGAGGTGACGGTCACCGACGGCGGCCTCCCGATGCGGATGATGTGGATCTCGGTGATGCGCGACACGCGCGTGTACCAGCTCGGATGGGCGTGCACGGCGGCCTTCTTCGACCGGTTCGCGCCGGCGGTCGAGGCGATGTTCCGGTCGCTCCGGATCTACGAGGAGCCGAAAGTCTCCAAGGAGCAGGCCGAGAAGTTCACGAAGACGTACGCGGAGGGCGAGACCCTCTACCGGGCGGACAAGTTCGGCGAGGCCGCGCTCGTGTTCAAGGAGGCCGCGGAGATCCTGCCCGCCTATCCCGAGATCCACGCCACGATCGGCACGTCGCTGATGAGGAAGCGCGACTACGCGGGCGCGGAACTCGCCTACCGGAGGGCGCAGGAGCTCGATCCCGACGACGCGTCGCACGCCTTCAACTTCGGGAACGCGCTGCTCCAGCAGCAGAAGTACGGGCCCGCGATCGAAGCGTTGACCCGCGCGACGCAGGCGGAGCCCTGGAACGAGCCGGCGTGGACGAATCTCGGCGCCGCCCACCTGGCGAAGCAGGATTACAAGCCCGCCGCCGCGGCGCTCGAGAAGGCGATCGCGGCCGACCCCGAATCGGTCGCGGCCCACTACAACCTCGGCGTCGCGTACGAGGAGCTCGGCCAGAAGCCGAAAGCCGCCGCGCAATATCGGGAGACGCTCAAGCTCGATCCCAAGCATGCCGGGGCGCGGGCCGCGTTGAACCGCGTCCAGTAGACGCTCCGTTGCCGAAACCCGGCGGGCCTGTTACCCTCTTCCCCTCATGGTCGAACTCGAAACGATCGTTTCTCTCAGCAAGCGGCGCGGCTTCATCTTCCAGTCGAGCGAGATCTACGGCGGCCTCGGGTCGGCGTGGGACTACGGCCCGCTCGGCGTCGAGATGAAGCGGAACGTCAAGAACGCCTGGTGGCGCGACAACGTCCACCGCCGCCACGACATGGTCGGCCTCGACGCCGCCATCACGATGCACCCCAAGGTGTGGGAGGCGAGCGGCCACGCCTCGAACTTCGCCGACCCCTTCACGGGATGCGCCGACTGCGGGCGGTACTACCGCGCGGACCAGGTCCAGGACGCCCAGAAGGCCAGCAAGTGGGTGCAGGCGGTTCGGAAGCTGCTCGAAGGCCCCGCCGGTCTCAAGGATCCGGCGAAGGCGTTGCTCAACTGGGCCGCGAACGACGGCAAGAAGCTGGCGCCACACCATCCCGCGGTGAAGAACCCCGGAAGCGGGGTCCCGCTTCTCGAACCTGGGCCAACCGTCTGCCCGAACTGCGGCGGGACGCTCTCCGATCCCAAGCCGGCCAACCTGATGCTCAAGACGACACTCGGCCCGGTGGAGGCGACCGGCATCCAGATTTTCCTGCGGCCCGAGACGGCGCAGGGGATCTTCGTGAATTTCGACAACATCCTCCAGTCGACGCGCAAAAAGCTGCCGTTCGGCGTCGCGCAGGTCGGCAAGAGCTTCCGCAACGAGATCACGCCGGGCAACTTCACGTTCCGGACGCGCGAGTTCGAGCAGATGGAGATCGAGTACTTCTGCCGCCCGGGGACGGACGAGAAGATCCACCAGGAGTGGATCGACGCCCGGTACGCCTGGTACCTGAAGTACGGCATCCGGAAGGAGAACCTCCGCACGCGCGAACACGGCAAGAACGAGCTCGCCCACTACGCCAAGCGGTGCGTGGACGTGGAGTACAACTTCCCGATGGGCTGGAGCGAGCTCGAGGGCATCGCGAGCCGCACGGACTACGATCTCAAGCAGCACTCGAAGTTCAGCGGCAAACAGCTCACGTACTTCGACGAGGAGACGAAGGAGCACCTCACGCCGTACGTGATCGAGCCCGCCGCGGGAGCCGACCGCGCGACGCTGGCGTTCCTCGTCGACGCCTACCACGAGGAGGACGTCAAGGGCGAGAAGCGCGTCGTCCTGCGCCTCCACCCCGACCTGGCGCCGACGAAGATCGCCGTCCTGCCGCTCCTCAAGAAGCGCGACGACATCGTGGCGACGGCCCGCGGAATCTGCGACCAGCTGCGCGAGTCCTGGGTCAGCGTCTACGACGACACCGCGGCGATCGGCAAGCTGTACCGCCGGCAGGACGAAGTGGGCACGCCCTATTGCGTCACGGTCGATGTGCAGACCGTCGGCGACGCCGAGAAGAACGAGCCCGCCGACAAGAAGGTGACGATCCGCGAGCGCGATTCGATGTCCCAGATCCGGGTGCCGATCGCCGAGCTTCCTGCCGTGATGCGCGACCTCATGGCCGGCCGCTGGAAGGACGTCGCTCCGCGTTATCCGGCAGGCGGTACGACCTCGCCCGGACCAGCTTGAAGGGCTCCGGTTCCGACGACAGGAACCGCCCCACCTTCACGTCCACCGGCTCATCGACCGAGGCAAAGTACTTCCGGACCTGTTCCAGTCCCGCCGGATACGCCTTCGCCTCATAGACGATCACCGCGTCGCGTCCCGCGAACTCCGAGCCCCGCCACCAGTTCTGGAAGGACTTTCCACCCCAGCCCACGGCGGTGAAATCCACCGAGGTTCGCGGCCGGAGGTGATAAGCCATGTGGGCGGCGACGTGGTAGTCCTGCGCGATCACGAAATCGGGACGGAGCTCGTCCACCGATTTCGCCAGCGCCCGCCAGCCGTGCTTCTCCCCCTGCTCCGAGAGAAGGTACCCGCCCGCCGCCGCGAGCGCGCCCAGCATGCAAACAGCGACGGTTCCGCCGATCAGCCATTTGCCGAGCCGGCCTCCCCGGACCACGACGACGGCGACGAGAAGATAGAGCGCCACCGCGCCGGGGAGGATCCAGTGACCGCGCGCGGATCGACCGAGGGCCACGACGCTGAAGGCGATGAGCATCGGCAGGCCGGCCGCGGTCAGGAACCGGCTCGGCCACGGAACCCGGGGCCATTTCATGATCGTGAGCAGGGCCGCCCCCCAGGCCCAGAGCGCCAC
This sequence comes from Planctomycetota bacterium, assembly GCA_035762525.1. Classification (GTDB taxonomy): domain Bacteria; phylum Planctomycetota; class MHYJ01; order MHYJ01; family JACPRB01; genus DASRJF01. The sequence goes on from DASTON010000082.1 coordinate 5,229, forward strand.
GAAGGGCGTCATGACCTCGGCCTGCCGGCGCGCGAAGCCCAGGGCGTTCGCGGCGACGTCGGGCCTCTGATCCTGGAGACGTCCCACGCCCTGGTAGTCGAACGATTGCCAGTCGTGCTGCGCGTTCCAGAGGATCGTGGGCGAGAAGACGATCAGCGCGATGAAGACCGCCAAGTACGGCTCTTTCCGGCGAAGCCAGAAGCGATGCTCGCGGCTGAACAGGAGGAAGAGGAACACGCCCGCGGGCAGGAAGATCGCCGTGTACTTCGAGAGCAGGGCAAGTCCCGTGAACACGCCCGCCGTGACCCACCAGGAAGTCCGGCACCCCATGATGGCATGGGACATCGCCCACAGGGCCGCGACCCAGAACAGGAGCAGCGGAGCGTCGGGCGTCGCCATCGAGCCGAACTTGAGCGTTCCGAACGTGACGGCAAAGAGCATCGCCGCGAGCCCGCCCGCGCGCTCGTCGTAGAGGCGCCGCCCCGTGAGGAACACGAGCCAGGTCGCGACCGCGCTCGAGATGAACGTGAACATCCGGACGCCGAGCGGCGAGTCGCCGAAGAGCGCCGTCGAGAGCCAGATCAGCCACCCGATCATCCCGGGATGGTCGTAGTACCCGAGGGCGGGATGCTGCGCGTAGAGCCAGTGATAGGCTTCGGTGGAATCGAGCTCCGTCCTCGCGCCGAGGAACACCTTGAGCGCGAAGAGGAGGCCGATCACCGCGAGAACCCGCGCCGCCGGGCGCGCCGCGTAAAGTCTCACGAGTTGCTTAACGTAGGCGATCGCGGTCCCCGCCGCCACCTTGCTTTTTCCGGCGTGGCGCGGCGCGAACTGGATCGGAACCTCGGAAACTTTCTCGGGCCGGATCTTCGCGAGAATCTCCAGGAGGATCTTGAAACCCTCGACCTTGAAGTTCTTCCCGGCGATGAGCGACCGTTGGATCGCGAAGAAGCCGGCGCCGGGGTCCCGGGCGCTCGTCAGCCCGCGGGTCAGCAGCGCCGCCCCGCGCGAGAGGAAGCGCCGCATCCGCGACCACCCCTCCGTCCCGCCCCCCGGGACGTAACGGCTGCCGATCGCGACGTCCGCGCCCGCCTCGACGGCCTCCGCCAGCTTCGGCGCGACTTCCGGGGGATGGCTGAGGTCGGCGTCCATCACCACGACGACGGGGGCGCTCGTCGATTCGAACCCGCGCTGGACCGCGGAGGCCAGTCCTCGCTCGCCTTCGCGCACGATCAGGTGGACTGGATTGCGGACGGCCGCCTTGCGGATCTCGGTGCCCGTCCCGTCGGAGGAGTCGTCGTCGATGAAGAGGATCTCCCAGTCGTCGCGGGGTCCGAAGGCGGCGACGAGGCGTTGAACGAGCGGCTCGATGTTGCCGGCCTCATTGAGGGTGGGGACGATCACGGTGACAGCCGGCATTCGCAAATGATAGCATCAACAAATCGAGCACCCACGGGAGCCCCTGACCCCGACTGTGCGATTGCCGATTTCCGATTTGAGATTCCCGGATCCCTCAAATCTCAAATCTCAAATCAGAAATCACTCATGAAATTCGACATCTTGGTTGTGGGAGCAGGTCACGCTGGAATTGAAGCGGCCCTGGCTGCGTCCAGGATGGGCCTCCACACCGGCGTCCTCACCCTCCGCACCGGCTCCATCGGCCG
>DASTON010000083.1:0-2678 GCA_035762525.1 Planctomycetota bacterium
GCGCGGCGGCGTCGGCGGCGCCCCAGAGGGCCGCGGCGGCGACGAAAACCGGGACCAAGGTGCGGAGTTTCATCGACATCCTCCCCTCTAGTTCGAACCCTTATCCGGGGGACCCGCCGGCGGAGGCGGGCTCCAGCGCGCGATACAGCGTGTCTCGTTGAACGGGGATGCGGCCGGCTTCGCGGATCAAGGCTCTCAAGTCCGCCTCCCCCACTCCCGGCGGGGTCTCCGCCCCCGCCATGTGCACGATCCGCTCCTCCACGATCGTCCCGTCGATGTCGTCGACCCCGAACGAGAGGAGCATCTGAGCGGTCTTGAGACCGCACATGATCCAGTAAGCCTTTAGGTGATCGAAGTTGTCAAGGACCAACCGGGCGACCGCGTGGACCTTGAGGTCCGTCTGGACCGTGGCCTTGGGAATGTCCGCCAGCCGCGTATTGTCGGGATGGAAGGCGAGCGGGATGAACGCCGTGAATCCGCCCGTCTCGTCCTGGAGCGCGCGCAGCCGCAGCATGTGGTCGACGCGCTCCTCGTCCGTCTCGATGTGGCCGTAGAGCATCGTGGCGGTCGAGCGCAGGCCGAGCCGGTGCGCGACGCGATGGATCTCCAGCCAGCGGTCGGGCTTCGCCTTGCCGGAGCACACCTGGTTCCACACGCGGTCGGCGAAGATCTCCGCGCCGCCGCCGGGGAGCGAATCGAGCCCCGCGTCCATCAAATCGCGGAGCGTCTCCTCGAGACTCTTTTTCGAGAGGCGCACGAGGTGGTCGATCTCGGTCGCGGTGAACGCCTTCAGGTGGACCTTCGGGTAGCGCTCCTTGAGGCCGCGGAGCATCTCGAGGTAATAGCGGTACGGCAGCTTGGGGTGCACGCCGCCGACGATGTGGATCTCGTCGAGCTTCTCGAAGTTCGTGCGCGCGGCGTAGGCGAAGATGGCGTCGAGATCCATCTCCCACGCGCCCTCCTGCCCCTCGCGCCGGTAGAACGCGCAGAAGTGGCAGTCGAAGATGCACACGTTGGAGTAGTTCAGGTGCATGTTGCGGACGTAGTACGCGTTGCGGCCGTTCTTGGCTTCGCGGACGTGGTTGGCGAGGCGGCCGAGGGCGAAGAGGTCGTCGGTCTTGAAAAGCCGGACGCCGTCCTCGAATGAAAGGCGCTCCCCCGCAAGGACTTTGCGCTCGATGTCCCGGAGCTCGTTCATGGGGGGTCTTTCGAAGTCTAGTGGCCTTCGCAGACCAAGTCAATTCAGGGGATCGAGAACTTCCCCTTCAGCGCGACCGAGCCGGCCACGATCATGATGACGACCATGCCGACGATCCAGATCGCCTCGGTCCATCCGCCGGAAAAAAGGCCGTCGCCGCCGCGGCGCCAGGCCTCGGTCGCCCGGTTGAGCACGGGAACGGCCGCCACGATCGCCACGACGAACGCGATGAACCGCACCAGTCCGCGACCTTCGATTAAGAAGTACGGCTCTTTGCTTCCATCGCCCATTCTTAATGTCCTCCGCGGCTATTATAGCCTTGACTCCCAGTATTTGTCGGAGGATCCGGCCTAGAGCTGAAGGCGGCGCTTGAGGCGCGCCCACTCGTCCGGCGGGGTCAGGAACTCGCCGACCCCGGCGTTGTGCGGATGGTCGTCGCCGTGGTAGTCGCTGCCTCCCGTCACGAGGAGATTGCGCTCGCGCGCGATCGCGCGGAACGCGACGTGTCGTCCCGGCTTTTCGTAGCGGTGGTAGGCCTCGATTCCCGCGAAGAGCGCCGTGTCCAGGACGCGCCGGACGAACGCGTCGTCCTCGAAAAAGTGCGGATGGGCGAGAATCGGCACTCCCCCCGCCCCGCGGATGTGCGACACCGCGATCGCCGGCGGGACCTCGGTCGACGGAATGTGCGCGGGGGCTCCTTCGCCGAGGAACCACTCGAAGACGGTGGCTTCGTCGGGCACGAGCCCGCGTTTCACGAGCGCGCGCGCGACGTGCTTCCGCCCCACCGACTTCCCCCTCGCCTCCGCGAGGACGTCCGCCGGGTCGAGGGGAAGGCCCTGCTTCGCGAGGGCGGCGCAGATCTTCACGACGCGGGCCCGGCGCGCCTCGCGCATCCGCTCCAGCTGGGCGTTGAGCGCGGGATGCGCGGGATCGATGCCGATTCCGAGGACGTGGACGTCGCGACCTTCGAACTGCGAGGACATTTCGACGCCGGGGATCACCTCCAGGCCGATGCGCCTCCCCTCCCCGGCCGCGGGCGCGATCCCGTCGAGCGTGTCGTGGTCGGTGACCGCCAGCACGTCGATCCCCGCGGCGCGCGCCTTGCGCGCCAGCTCGGCCGGCGCGTCGCGCCCGTCCGAACACGTCGTGTGCGAGTGCAGGTCGACCTTCATGCCATCATTCGTAATTCGTGATTCGTGATTCTTCTCCTTAAAAAGAAACAAGCCCCGGTCAGACCCGGGGCTTGTTTGAGTTCGGATCTTTCTAGGCGTTCTTCGAGAACCAGGTCTTGGCGTCCTTCGGGTTGATCGCCTCCTTGCCCTTCGCGAAGTTCATCGGGCAGACCATCCCCTTCTTCGATTCCTGCGCCGCGTCGAGCAGCCGCAGGATCTCGTCCGACGAGCGGCCGATCGGGAAGTTGTTCACCATTTCCACCTCGACCACGCCCTCGGGATTGATGATGTAGAGGCCCCGGAGCGAA
>DASTON010000084.1:0-4254 GCA_035762525.1 Planctomycetota bacterium
TACTCAGGGAACGAGGACCACCTTCCCAAAAGTCTGTCGTGCTTCGATCTTCCGGTGCGCCATCGCCGCGTCCTTCAGCGGCATCACGCTGTCGATGACCGGCGTGAGTTTTCCCTGGAAGAGGCAGCGGAGGGCCGACGCCAGTTCGCTTTCATTCCCCATGGTGCAGCCCAGGATCTGGAGCTGGCGGAAGAAGACGTGCCGGAGATCCTCCGCCGGATCGTATCCCGACGTCGCCCCGCACGTGACGATGCGGCCGCCTCGCTTCGCGCAGAGCAGGCTCTGGTTCCACGTGGCTTTCCCGACATAGTCGACGACGATATCGACTCCCTGCTTGCCCGTGGCTTCGCGCACGCGCTTCACGACGTCGTCGCGCGTCGAATTCAGCGTGATGTCGGCGCCGGCCAGCGCCGCCTTGGCGCACTTCTCGTCGGTGGAAGCCGTCGCGATGACCCGCGCGCCGTACAGCTTCGCGATCGCGAGGCACGCGGTCCCGATGCCCGAGCCGACGGAGTGAATGAGCACCCAGTCGCACGGCTTGACGCCGCCGCGCGTCACCATCATCCGCCACGACGTCAGGAACGTGAGCGGCGCCGCGGCCGCCGCTTCGAACGACAGGGAATCCGGAATGGGGATGGCGGCGACGGCCGGGACGGCCACGAGTTCGCGCTGGACGCCGTCGGCATGCTCTCCGCGAATCCGGTATTGGAGGCACAGGGGCATGTCGCCTCGCCCGCAGAACTCGCAGACTCCGCACGATGTCGCGGGATCCAGGAGCACCCTCTGCCCGGGGTGCATCCCCTTCACGTCGCTTCCCACGCTCCGCACGACTCCCGACGCGTCGGCGCCGGGAATGCGCGGCAACTTGATCGGGAACGACGGCAAACCGCCGCGAAGCCAGAGGTCGATGTGGTTGATCGAAGCGGCCTTCACCTCGATGAGGACCTCGCCAGGCCCCGGCGACGGATCGGGAAGCTCCTCGATCTGGAGGACCTCGGGTCCGCCGTGCTTGTGGAACCGAAGCGCCTTCACTGCGCGCGCACCTTCGGCCGGAGCTTGCGGATCTCGTCGAAGATGGATTCGATCTCCTCGTCGGTGGTGTAGAAGTGCGACGAGAGCCGGATGCCGCTGCCCGGGCGCCAGTCGACCAGGAATCCGCGGCGGAGGAGCTGGTCATGGACGCGCTCCGAGCCCGGGAAGTCCACGCACACCATGCCGCCCCGGCGATCGGGGTCGAGCGGCGTGTTGACCTTCAAGCCTTGCGCCTGCGCCCGATTCACGGCGAGCGCGACCTGGCGCTTGGATTTCTGCCGGATGCGCGGGATGCCGATCGTGCGGACAATTTCTCGTCCCGGCGCGCTCGAATAGAGGGCGGGAACGGACGGCGTGCCGCCCATGTACCGCATCGCGTCCTTCCGGTACCGGATCCGGTCGAGCTCGAAGGCGAAGGGTTCTTCGTGGGAGAACCACCCGCACAGGCGCGGTTCAAACCGTCCGATCAGGTCGCGCTTGATGTAGCAGTAGGCCGCGCCGGGTCCGCCGCACAACCACTTCACGGATCCTCCCGTGAAGAAGTCGGCGTCGAGGCCGACGACGTCCACGGGCACGGTCCCGACGGCCTGGTAGGCGTCGACAACCGTGAGCGCTCCCTTCTCATGCGCGGCCCGGATGATCGCCTTCGCGTCCTGGAGGAATCCGCTCCGGAACAGCACCAGCTCGATGACGACGATCGCGGTCGTCTCGTCGATCGCGTCGATGAACTTTTGCGGGTCGATCGTGATGCGGTCGTCGGACTTCACGAGATCGAGCCTGGCCCCGAGCCGTTCGTGCTCCTTCCAGACGTAATGGACGCTCGGGAAGTTCATGTCGGTGGAGAGCACGCGGTTGCGGGGCCCCGAGAAGTCGAGGCACGACGCGATGATCCCCATCCACGTGGAGACGTTCTGGTGCATCGTCACGGTGCCGCGCGGCGCGCCGATGAGGGCGCCGATCTCGTCGCCCGCCTTCGAGACCATCGGGAGCCATTCGTGCCACGCCTCGATGCTCTCGCGCGTCCACCGGTCCGTAAAGTCCTTGAGGGCGTCAACGGCGTCGCGGGGCATGGCGCCCAGCGAGTGGCTGATGAAATGGGTCTTCTTCGCGAGCGTGGGAAAGCGCTTTCGCAGCGCGGAGACGTCGAATTCCGCCTTCCTTGCGGGCGCCTTGACGACCACGGTCAGAGCTCCGACCTGGCGGCCCAGAGGGCCGGAAAGAAGCGCTTGGTCAGCGTCTTTTGGAGGTACTCGACGCCCATCGTCCCCATCGGACCCGCCTTCCCCCCGAACGAGTACTCGACCGCCTTCTGGCCCGTGCCGGCCTTCATCCCGATCATCCGCTCCGCCATGCGGACGTGGTGCTCTCGCCAGAGGCTGAAGAGCTTGTCGTACTGGATCATCTCCTCGCACAGCGACCGCACGTCCGCGTTCGACTCGTCGCGATAGATGCGCACGATCGAGGCGACCTCCGCCGATTCGGACGCGACGTCGAACCCGCGCGACGCGAGCAGTTCCTGGAAGCGCTGCCAGAGGGTCGGCGCCGTCATCGCGGACTTCAGCCGCCCCTGGGCGTCCGGGTCCCCCTCGAACATCCGGAGGTAACGCTCGTCGCGGGCGCCCGAGAGGAACTCGAGCTCGCGGAACTGCACCGATTGGAATCCGCTCGCCGGCTTCAGGAGGTCGCGGAACTTGAGGAAGTCCCCGGGGGTCATGGTCTCGATGACCTCGATCTGGGGAAAAAAGACCGCGAGGATCGCGTTGAGCCGCTTGAAGAGGTGCACGGCCGGGGCGACGCGGCCCGCCGCCAGGTGCCCGTCGATCGCGCGGACCTCGTGCAGCATGAGCCGGAACCAGAGCTCGAAGACCTGGTGAATGACGATGAAATGCATCTCGTCGTGGTTCTGGGGCCCCGAGAGCGGCTTCTGGAGGGCCAGGAGTTCGGGGATCTTGAGGTAGGAGCCGTACGTGATGTCGGAGGGAGCTTCGGCCATGTGAGCGGCATCATACTAGTCGCCCGCCCATTCCCGATTCCAGATTCTAGATTCCAGATTCCCTTCCTATAATCCACCCGGCATGGAGCCCTTCCCCGAGAAGTTCAACATGGCGTCGTACTTCCTCGACGAGCGCCTGAAGGAGGGGAAGGGGGACAAGGTCGCGGTGCGCAGCAAGCGCCGCTCGATGACCTATCTGGAAGTGGTCCGCGAGTCGAACCGCGTCGCCAACGTCCTCCGCGATCTCGGGGTCGAGATGGAGGACCGCGTCTACATCTGCCTGCCCGACATCGCGGAATTCGCCCCCGTGTTCTTCGGCGTCCTCAAGATCGGGGCCGTCGTCACGATGGGGAATCCCCGCCTGCCGCCCGAGGACTACGCCTACTACCTCGAGTACACGCGGGCCAAGGCCGCGATCGTCCACGACAGCGTCGCCGACGTCTTCCGCGCCCTCCGGCCCCAGGCGAAGCACCTGCGCAACCTCCTCGTGGTCGGGGAATCGGTCACCGGCCTGCCGCACTACCAGACGCTCGTTCCGCGCGCGCCGGAGGAACTCGCCTGGGCCGACACGAGCCGGGACGACGTCGCGTGCTGGCTCTTCAGCGGTGGCACGACCGGCCGCTCCAAGGGCGTCGTCCATTTCCACCATGATTTCCCCTACAACACCGAGCGGTACGCCAAGCAGATCGTCCAGTACCGGGAGAGCGACGTGACGCTCTCCGTGCCGCGCCTCTACTTCGGCTACGCGACCGGCACGAACCTGATGTTCCCGTTCGCAGTGGGCGCGACCACCGCGCTGTTCGAGGAGGCGCCGACTCCGGAGGCGATCTTCGAGAACATCCGGGCGTGGAGGCCGACCGTCCTCACGAACGTGCCGACGACGATCGGCAAGATGGTGAATCACCCGGAGGCCGCGTCGCAGGATCTCTCGTGCCTGCGCGTCGTCCTCAGCGCCGGCGAGTATCTCCCGCCGGAACTCTACGCGAGGTGGAAGCAGGCCTTCGGCGCGGAAGTCCTGGACGGCATCGGATCGGCGGAGATGTTCCACATCTACATTTCGAATCGCATCGGCGAGGTGAAGCCCGGGAGCCTCGGCAAGATCGTTCCGGGGTACGAGGCCCGGATCGTGGACACCGAGGGTCGCGACTGCAAGCCCGGCGAAGTGGGCCGGCTGCACGTGAAGGGGGACAGCGCGGGGCTGATGTACTTCGGGGCGCACGAAAAGTCGA
>DASTON010000085.1:0-2783 GCA_035762525.1 Planctomycetota bacterium
GCCGCGAGGCGCGAGGCCGAGTCGGCGTTCGGAGACCGCCGGATGTTCGTGGAGAAGTTCCTCCACCCCGCGCGCCACGTCGAAATCCAGATCCTCGCGGACGGCAAATCCGCCACGGCCCTCGGCGAGCGCGAGTGCAGCCTCCAGCGCCGCTACCAGAAGATCATCGAGGAGTCGCCGTCGACCGCGGTCGACGCGGATCTCCGGTTCGCGCTGTCCGACGCGGCGACGAAGCTCGCCGTCGCGGCGGGCTACACGAATGCGGGCACGGTCGAATTCCTGGTCGGGGCGGACAAGTCGTGGCACTTCCTCGAGGTGAACGCGCGGCTCCAGGTCGAGCACCCGGTCACGGAAATGAGGTTCGGGATCGATCTCGTGCGCGCCCAGGTCGAGATCGCGCTCGGCGGCGACCTGCCTACGCCGTCCAAACCGCGCGGACACGCGATCGAAGCTCGCCTCAACGCCGAAGATCCCGCGCGCGAGTTCCTGCCGATGACCGGGAAGATCCTGGCGCTGAGGTGGCCCCAGCGGCCCGATCTCCGGATCGACGCGGGCGTCCGCCAGGGACAGGACATCCTCCCCTACTACGATCCGCTGCTCGCCAAGCTGATCGCGTGGGGGCCGGACCGCGAATCCGCGCGGCGCCGGCTGGCGGGGGGATTGCGCGATCTCGTGCTCGCGGGCGTCCCGACGAACCAGAAGTACCTCATCGACACGCTCGAGAGCGATTTCTTCAAGGAGGGCGAGACGTTCACGACGACGCTCGAGTCGCTTCCCTGGAGTCCGCCGGAGCCGTCGAGGGCGATGCTGATCGCCGCCGCGACGGCCGCGCCGGAGGCCCCGTCGAAAGGGAAATCCGCGAGCCCGTGGCGCAGCGGCGGCGCCTGGAGGCTGGGATCATGAGGAAGTCCTTGGCCCTGAGTCCAAAGTCCAAAGTCAGTTTGACGGGTCACGTGAGCATGGATTCCCTGCGGCACGCAGCCTGGAGTGACGAGGGCACCCTGCTGAGCTTCACGCCAACCACCTTGTATCGTCCCCGGACGTTGGACTTTGGACCTTGGACTACGGACGTGCACCCGTGAAGCGCACGATCCGGCTGAAGTGCCGGGGCCGCGTCCATTCGATCGAAGTGGACGGCAGCGAGCCGGCTTCCCGCCGCGCCACCGTCGTTCCGGCCGCGGGCGGAGCCTGGGTGAGCCTCGACGGCCACTGCGAGTTCTTCGAGCCGGTGCGCGGCGCCACGCCCCTCCCGCCGCGGGCGTCGGATCCCAACGTGCGCGCGCCGATGACGGGCCGCATCGTCGCCGTGCGCGTCAAGCCGGGAGACGAAGTGAAGACGGGCGACGTCCTCGTGACGCTCGAGGCGATGAAAATGGAATATCGCCTGGCCGCCTCCACCGGCGGCAAGGTCGCTTCGGTGAAGTGCGCCGCGGGTGACCGCGTGGAAATTGGAGCGTTGCTGGTGACTCTCGAAACGGCGTAGTTCCCGATTCTCGATTCTGGATTCTGGGTTGAAGACCCGAATGAGGCGCTGACTCGTTGTGTTTTTGTGTCCTTGCTTCGCCGCTTGGCTCGTCGATGTAATCGGCAAATCGAGAATCTAGAATCGAGAATCGAACCCCAATGAACCCCATCCGCATTGTGGAAGTGGGTCCTCGGGACGGTCTCCAGAACGAACAGGAGATCGTTCCCACCGACGTCAAGATCGCGTTCATCGAGGCCCTCTCGCAGACGGGATTGCGCGAGATCGAGGCCGGCGCCTTCGTCTCCCCGAAGTGGATTCCCCAGCTCGCCGACTCCGACGAGGTCTTCGCCAAGATCCGGCGCGTCCCCGGCGTGGTCTATTCCGCGCTCGTGCCCAACGAGCAGGGCTTCGATCGGGCGCGGGGCGCGGGCGCGGAAAAGATCGCCGTCTTCACGGCCGCTTCGGAGACGTTCAACAAGAAGAACATCAACGCGACGATCGAGGAATCGATCCAGCGGTTCGAGCCGGTGCTGATCCGGGCGGTCGAGGCGAAGCTCGCGGTCCGCGGCTACGTCTCGACGGCCTTCTGGTGCCCGTACGAGGGAAAGATCGCGCCCGGTCCGGTCGTGGAGGTCGCGAAGCGGCTCCTCGATCTCGGCGTGCACGAGCTTTCGATCGGCGACACGATCGGGAAGGCCTCGCCCGACGAAGTGAAGGCGCTGCTCGACGTCCTCCTGCCCGTGGCGGGCGCGGGCCGCGTCGCGATGCACTTCCACGACACCTACGGACGGGCGATCGAGAACTGCCGCGCGTCCTACGCCCTCGGCATTCGCACGTTCGATTCGTCCGCGGGCGGAATCGGGGGCTGTCCGTACGCGCCCGGCGCTTCGGGCAACGTCTCGACGCAGGCGCTCGTGGACGCCTTCCCGGACTCCGGGTTGAATCGCGAGGCGCTCGACACCGCTTCAAATCTATTGCGATCCCGCCTGCCGCTCCGCCGTCCGGCGAGGTAGCGTGGTGCCGATCTTTCGGGAGGCGATATGAGGCTGTTGATCCCCGCGATCCTGGCGATCTTCGCGCTCGGCTGCATGGACCGCGAAGAGGAGTACACCTTGAACCCGGACGGATCGGGCAAGGCCGTCATCTCCTGGGTCGCCGCGCCGTTCGATCCGTTCGGAATGGGCGGGGCCAGGGACCCGGACCAGATCATGAAGAAGCTCGTCCGGGGGGCGTTGTCGGAGATTCCCGGCATCGACTGCTGGAAGGACGTGACCTTCACGCTTCGGCCCGATGGAAAGATCGCGTTCAAGGGCACGGC
>DASTON010000086.1:0-5492 GCA_035762525.1 Planctomycetota bacterium
TTCGACCGTGTTCCCCTTCGCGAACCAGTCGAGGACCGGCTTGTAGATCGTCTCCTCCGCCGCGGGGTCCTTCGATCCCTTCATCGGCGCCTCGGGCGACGGACGGCGCTTCGGCTTCGGCGCGGGCGCCTGGTTCGGGAAGTACCGGTTGAAGAGCTGCTGGACCGCCTCGCCCAGCACCCGGCGCGACACGGCCGCCGGTCCCTCCTGTTCCCCTTCGTAGACGAGCTCGATCTTGCCCGTGACCGCGGGCAGCGCGGCATAGAGATCGCAGACGCGCGGCACGGCGGAGGATTCGCCGTTCGCGATCGCGCGATGTTCCGCGTTCGAGACGACGTTCTCCAGCGCCGCGATCGTGAGCCGCGCCGAGACGCCGCTCGACTGGTCGACGAACGAGCTCTTGCGCGCCGCGAAGGCCACGCTCTCCACGAGCTCCTTGAGGAGCCGCGGGACCGTCACCTTCGGCGCGCCGGCGCGGTCGATCCACGACTCCTGCGCCGTGATCGCCATCCCGTCCTCGATCGTGGCCGGGTAGTGGGTCATGATCTGCGAGTCGATCCGGTCCCGCAGCGGCGTGATGATCGTCCCGCGGTTCGTGTAGTCCTCGGGATTCGCGGAGTAGACGATGCAGACGTCGAGCGGGAGGCGGATGGGGAACCCGCGGATCTGCACGTCGCGCTCCTCCATGATGTTGAGGAGCCCGACCTGGATGCGCGTCTGGAGGTCGGGAAGCTCGTTGATCGCGAAGATGCCCCGATGCGTCCGCGGGATGAGGCCGTAGTGGATGACCTCCTCGTCGGAGAGGGAGCGGAGCTCGCTTGCGGCCTTGATGGGATCGACGTCTCCGATGAGATCCGCCATCGTGACGTCGGGCGTCGCGAGCTTCTCGCGAAACCGGTCCTCGCGCGCCAGCCAGGCGACGGGAAGCGCGTCGCCGCGCTCGGCGGCGAGGCGGCGGCAGCGCTTGCAGAGCGGCGCGAACGGATCGTCGTTGATCTCGCACCCTTCGACGACGGGAATGCGCTCGTCGAGGAATCCGGTGAGCGCGCGAAGGATGCGGCTCTTCGCCTGGCCGCGCAGGCCCAGGAGGATGAAGTCATGGCGGGCCAGGATGGCGTTGCGGAGCGAGGGCAGGACGGTCTTTTCGTAGCCGACGATGCCGGGGAGGAGGGGCTCCTTTGCCTTCAGGCGGCGGATCAGGTTCCGACGCATCTCCTCCTTGACCGGAACGGCCTTCCAGCCGGAGGATCTCAACTCGCCGACCGTTTTAGGCTGAGCTTCTCGGGATGACATGAAGCGATTCTAGCGAATGAACAAGCCGGATTGCGGTTTAAGGATGCTCGATTCGGGAGGTCTGCTTCCACAATCCACCATCTACAATCCACAATCAGCCCCCAAACCCGGTCGGAGGACGCCATGAGCGAGAAGAATCTGGAGGCCCTGCTCCAGGAGACCCGCACCTTCGATCCTCCCAAGGAGTTCGCGTCCCGCGCCGTCGCGCGCGATCCCGGCGTCTACAAGGTCCCGAGCCCGGAGAAGTTCTGGGAGGCGTTCGCCAAGGAGCTTCACTGGTTCTCCCCCTGGACGGGCACGCTCGAATGGAAGGCGCCGGACGCGAAATGGTTCGTGGGCGGAACGACGAACCTTGCGTACAACTGCCTCGACCGCCACCTCGAGGGTCCGCGCCGCACCAAGACGGCGATCCTCTGGGAAGGCGAGCCCGGGGAGGTGAAGAAGCTCACGTATGAAGAGCTACATCGCGAGACGTGCAAATTCGCCAACGCCCTCAAGTCGCTCGGCGTGAAGTCGGGCGACCGAGTCACGATCTACCTGCCGATGGTTCCCGAGATCGCGGTCGCAATGCTTGCCTGCGCGCGCATCGGCGCGCCCCACTCCGTCGTCTTCGGCGGCTTCTCGCCCGACTCGCTCCGCGACCGGATGAACGACTCGAAGTCCAAGGTGCTCATCACGGCGGACGGCGGGTGGCGGCGCGGGACGATCGTGCCGCTCAAGGGGAATTCGGACGAGGCGCTGGCCGGATCGCCGACCATCGAGAAAGTCGTGGTCCTCAAGCGGACCGGCAACGACGTGCCGATGAAGGCGGGCCGCGACATCTGGTGGCACGACCTCGTGCCGAAGCAGACCGCCGACTGCCCCGCGGAGCGACTCGACGCCGAGCACCCGCTCTACCTTCTCTACACGAGCGGCACGACGGGAAAGCCCAAGGGGATTCTGCACACGACCGGCGGGTACATGACCGGCGTATACGCGACGACGAAGTGGATCTTCGATCTCAAGGAAGACGACGTCTACTGGTGCTCGGCGGACGCGGGATGGGTCACGGGTCACAGCTACGTCGTGTACGGGCCGCTCCTGAACGGCGCGACGACGGTCATCTACGAAGGGGCGCCCAATCATCCCGGCAACGATCGATTCTGGGCGACGATCGCCAAACACAAGGTGACCGTCTTTTACACGGCGCCCACGGCGATCCGCGCGTTCATGAAGTTCGGCGAGGCGCTGCCCAAGAAGCACGACATGTCGACGCTGCGCCTGCTCGGCTCGGTCGGCGAGCCGATCAATCCGGAAGCCTGGATGTGGTACCACCAGGTGATCGGCGGCGGGCGCTGCCCCATCGTCGACACGTGGTGGCAGACGGAGACGGGCCACATCCTGATCTCGCCGCTCCCGGGAATCACCAAGCTCAAGCCCGGCTCGGCGACGCACCCCTTCCCCGGCGTCGACGCCGACATCGTGAACGAGAAGGGCGAGTCCGTCGACGCGGGCTACCTGGTTCTCAAGTCGCCGTGGCCCGGCATGCTGCGCGGCATCTACGGCGACCCCGAACGCTACCAGCAGCAGTACTGGTCGCGCTATCCGGGGTGGTACTTCACGGGCGACGGCGCCAAGCGCGACAAGGACGGTTGTCTGTGGCTCCTCGGCCGCGTTGACGACGTCATGAAGGTGAGCGGCCACCGCATCTCGACGATGGAAGTGGAGAGCGCGCTCGTCGATCACCCGTCGGTCGCGGAGTCGGCCGTGATCGGCAAGCACCACGACATCAAGGAGCAGGCGATCGTCGCATTCGTCACCGTCAAGGAAGGCGTGAAGGCCACCGACGAGCTGGCCAAGGAGCTGAAGGAGCACGTCACGAAGAAGATCGGCTCGATCGCGCGGCCCGACGACATCCTCTTCTCCGCGGAGCTTCCCAAGACTCGGAGCGGCAAGATCATGCGCCGGCTACTGCGGGACATTGCGGAAGGTCGGGCGCTGGGAGATACGACCACCCTGGCGGATGCGAACGTGGTTCGCGGCCTCAAGGACAAGTACGAATCGCAGGAGGGTTAAGGGGGCGATTGCAGATTGCGGATTGCGGATTTCGGGCTACCTGCAATCTGAAATCTGCAATCCGAAATCGCACCTAGGAAGTTATCGCTGGGAGTCTTACACGGAAGGTTGATCCCTTACCCACCGCGCTCTCGACTTCGACCGTACCGCCGTGGACCTGCACCACGTGCTTCACGATCGACAGTCCCAGGCCCGTCCCGCCCATCTCGCGCGAGCGCGACTTGTCGACCCGGTAGAACCGCTCGAAGACGCGCGGCACGTCTTCCGGCGGAATGCCGATTCCCGTGTCGGTCACCTCGATGACCACATCGTCTTCGTGCGACTTCGCCGACAGGTGGATGCGCCCGCCTTCGGGGGTGTACTTGATCGCGTTGTCCACGAGGTTGCTGACCGCGCGCTCCAGGTAGTCCGGATCCCCCGCGACCCCCGGCAGGCTGCCGTTCAGCGAGAGTTCCAGCGTCTGTCGCTTCTTTTCGGCCGCGGGTTTCATGAACTCCACGACCCTTGTCAGCGTCGCCGCCATCTCGACCCGCGCCCGGCGCGGCAGTCCCTCGCGGCTCTCCAGGCGCGAGAGCTCGAGGAGGTCGCTGACCAGGTTGGTCAGCTGGTCGACGTGCTTCTCGATGGTCCCCAGGAATTCCGGTCCCTTCACGGCGTCCGCAAGCGCGCCGTCCCTCAGCGTTTCGACGAAGCCCTTGATCATCGTCAGCGGCGTCCGGAGCTCGTGCGAGACATTGGCCACGAATTCCTTTCGAAGCTCCTGGTACCGCACGGACTCCGTCGCGTCGTGCGCGACGATGACGACGCCCTCGGCGCGTCCCGACGACGGCCAGGGGTACACGGACACGTCGAGATGGCGGTTCCGGACCGGGCCCAGTTGAAACGTCCTGCGCGCGCCCGATTCGAAGGCCCCCTTCGCGGCGCGCACCACCTCGTTGTCCCGGACGACCTCCCACAACATGCGGCCCGGGGGCGTGTCGGCCTCGAAATCCAGAAGCGCGGCGGCCGCCTGGTTGTAGAAGAGAATCTTCTGGCCCCGGTCCGTCGCGATCACCCCCTCGCCCATCCCCGAGAGGAGGGCGCGGAGCTCCTCGCGGCTCCTCCCCGCTTCGTCGAGCTTCGCTTCGAGCCTCGCCGCCATTTCGTCCATCGCGCTCGCCAGCTCGCCCGACTCCCCCCGGTCGATGTGGCGGATGCGCGGGGAGAAGTCGCCCGAGGAGATCGATTGCGCTGCCCGGGCGAGTTCCCGCAGTTGCGAGGCGGTTCGACGCGCGAGCACGAGAGCCAGTCCGCAGGCCGCCGCCAGTCCGAGGAGCAGTCCCAGGAGAGGATGTCCCGAGGCGATGCCGATGACCGCGCCCAAGGCCGCAGGAACAAGGGGCGACAGGGCGGCCAGCGGTCGAGTCATCACGGGCGGCTCCTCCCGCGCGGCGGACCCGCGTCGTGAAACCGGTACCCGAAGCCGCGCACGGTTTCGAGCAGATCCCCGCCTTTCCCGAGCTTCTTGCGCAAGGCGGTCACGTGCACGTCCACGGTCCGGTCCACGACCGCGACGTCGCGACCGAACGCCCCGTCGATGATGTCCGATCGCGAGCAGACGCGCCCCGGCCGGGCCGCGAGGTAATGCAGGATCCTGAATTCGGTGGCCGTGAGGACGACCGGCTTGCCGGCCCAGGTGACCTCGTGGCGTCCGGTGTCGACGATGAGGTCGCCGCGCCGGATCGCCTCGCTGTCCGCCGAGACCAGGGCGGTGCGCCGCAGCAGCGCGCGGATCCGCGCCACGAGCTCGCGGGGGCTGAACGGCTTGACGACGTAATCGTCCGCGCCCAGCTCGAGGCCCACGATGCGGTCCGACTCGGCCGCCTTCGCGGTCAGGAGAATGATCGGGATGCGCGCCGTGCGCGGCTCTTCGCGGAGGCGGCGGCAGACGCCGAGGCCGTCCAACCCGGGCATCATGATGTCGAGGAGGATCGCGTCCGGAGGCGAGGCCGTGGCGGCCTTCAACCCCGATGGCCCGTCCCGCGCGGCGACGACATCGAAACCGCCCTTCTCGAGGTTGTACCGGATCAGCTCGACGACGTCCTTTTCATCGTCAATGACGAGAACGGTAGCCGGGGTCATCTTGGACAGTCTACCGGACAACC
>DASTON010000087.1:0-4303 GCA_035762525.1 Planctomycetota bacterium
CCTGTCGGAGAGTCCGGTGATCTCCGTGGGTCAGACGAACGTGAAGTCGAGCGGGTAGAAGAAGAAGACGAGCCACTTGCCCTTGTAGTCGCCCAGCGAGACGGCCTTGAACTCGCCGTTCACGACCCCCATCAGGGCGAAGTCCGGGGCTTTCTGTCCGACCAGAGTCATGTCGAATCTCCTGGTTATCGGTTCCTACGAATCAGCGTCAGGAATTCCTCGCGCGACCTCGCGTCGCTGCGGAACCGGCCGCGCATCGAGCTCGTCACCATGTGCGCGTTCTGCTTCTCCACGCCGCGCATCATGACGCACAGGTGCGCCGCCTCCATGACGACGCCCACGCCCTTCGGCTTGAGCTTGTCCTCGATGGCGCGCGCGATCTCCGTCGTCAGCTTCTCCTGCACCTGGAGCCGCCGGCTGAAGACGTCGACGAGCCGCGGCAGCTTGGAAAGGCCGACGATCCGCTTGTCGGGGAGGTACGCGATGTGGCACTTGCCGTAGAACGGCAGGAGGTGGTGCTCGCAGAGGGAGAAGAAATCGATCTCCTTCACGATCACCATCTCGTCGTAGTCGCTCGAGAAGACGGCCCCGTTCAGGACCGATTCCGCGTCCTGCGCGTAGCCGCGGGTCAGGTACGCGAGCGCCTTCTCGACGCGGGCCGGGGTCTTGCGCAGGCCTTCGCGCGTCGGGTCTTCCCCGAGGCGCACGAGGATCTCGCGCACGAGTTCCTGGAGCTCGGGTTTGGCGACGGTAATGTCGGTCACGGGGGACACAACATTGCAGGCTTGATTCATGAAGTCAAGACGGCCCTGAGAACATCCCGCCGTAGCTCCACAGAAACTGATCGGCAGAGACGGAAACAGAGCGAAGGCGGACTACTCGGGAACTGCGGCCCCCGACTCGACCCACGCCCGGAACGCCCGGGCGAAATCCGCGTGCGACATCGGCGGCTTGGCGCGGCCGTCGCCGGGATTCCAGCAGCCCTTCACGAGGCCGTCGTGTTCGATGTGCTCCAGGAGTTGCGCCATCGTCTTGCCGCCGTTCCGCTTCGGGTCCTTCAGCTGTTCCGCCAGCCGCCGCGGCGACATCTTTTCGAACACCATCGGCATTCCGGCCGGCGGGAGATGCCAGTTCGGATTTCCCGGGGGCATGTGCGGGCCATCCGTGTTCGACGCCTGGTGGCACGCCGCGCATTTCATCGCGAAGAGCCCCTTGCCGTCGGGACCCCGCCGGACGTTTTGCGCGTGGACGAGGCTGTTCTCGCCCTGGAGCGGCGCGTCGCCCGCGGGATGACAGTTCATACAGCGGGCGTGCATGAAGACGGGATACGCGCGCAGGAACGCGTCGGACGATCGCGGGCCGCGCTCCGCGGTTTCCTTCGAACCGCAGCCGGCCAGGAGCAGCGCGACGATCGCGGCGGCCCTCATTTGAAATCCTCCGGCCGGATCGGCAGGCGGCGGATCCGCTTGCCGGTCGCGGCGAAGATCGCGTTCGCCAGCGCGGGCGCGACCGGCGGCACGCCGGGTTCGCCCACTCCGCCCATCCGCTCCGTGCTCGGTATGAGGTGCACCTCGACCTCGGGCATCTCGTGCATCCTCAGCATCGGGTAGTCGTGGAAGTTGGATTGCTGGACGCGCCCCTTCTCGAACGTGATCTCGCCGAAGAGCGCGGCGCTCAATCCGAAGACGACGCCGCCTTCCATCTGCGCCTTGACGCTGTCGGGGTTGACGACGGGACCGCAGTCGACCGCGCACGTGACCCGGTGCGCTCGAACGCGGCCGTGCTCCGACACCGAGGCCTCGACGACGTGCGCGATGATGCTGCCGAACGACTCGTGGACGGCGAGCCCGCGACCCCTCCCCTTCGCCAGGGGCTTCCCCCACCCGGCCTTCTCGGCCGCCGTCTCCAGAACTTTCAAGACACGCGGGTGTTTCGCCATATGCGCGCGGCGGAATTCGAGCGGGTCCTTCTTCGCGGCGTGCGCGAGCTCGTCCATGAACGACTCGATGGCGAACGCGGAGTGCGAATGGCCCACGGACCGCCACCACAACGTCGGAACCCCGCCCGGGGCCATGTGCCAGTCGATGAGCTGGTTCGGGATCTCGTAGGGAAGCTCGTCCGCGCCCTCGACCGCGGTCTTGTCCACGCCGTCCTTGATGATGTACGGCTCGAACGGCGTGCCCGCGATGAACGACTGGCAGACGATGCGTTGCTGCCAGGCGACGATGCGGCCCTCGCTGTTCAGCCCGCCGCGCACCACGTGATGCGCCCTGGGGCGGTAGAAGCCGCCCTTCATGTCATCCTCGCGCGTCCAGATCACTTTGACCGGCGCCTTCACGGCCTTCGACGCGCGCACCGCCTCGCGAACAAAGTGGCTGTCGATGACCGCGCGGCGCCCGAAACCGCCGCCGAGGAGCGTCGTGTGGAGCTTCACCTGCTCGGGCTTCAGCCCCGATTCCTGCGCGGCGGCCGCGTGGTCGGCCGTCTGGAATTGCGTGCCGACCCAGACCTCGCACGAATCCGCGCGCACGTCCGCCGTGCAGTTGAGAGGCTCCATCGCCGCGTGGGCGAGATACGGGAGGTCGTAGATCGCCTCCATCGTCGTCGCGGCCCGGGGGTCGCCCTCTTTTCGCGCGACGGCGCCCGCCTTCTTCGCCAGCGCCGCGTATTCCTTCCCCTGCGCCTCGGTGTCGAGCGACGCCAGCGAACCCTCGTCCCATTCGATCTCCAGCGCGTCGCGCCCCTTGAGCGCCGGCCAGTACCCGTCCGCGATGACCGCGACCTTGTCGCCGATGTCGAGGACATGGCGCACGCCGGGCATCGCTTTCGCCTTGTCCGCGTTGAAGCTCTTGAGCTTCCCGCCGAAGACGGGCGGCCGCGCGACGACCGCGACGAGCATCCCGGGGACTTTCACGTCGATTCCGAAGACCGCCTTGCCGGTGACCTTGTCGGGCGAATCGAGCCGCTTCGCGGGCTTCCCGATCAGCTTGAAATTCCTCGCGTCCTTGAGCGCGACTTCCTTCGGCGGTTCGCGCTTCGACGCCTCCTCCGCCAGCTGGCCGAACGTCAGCGTGCGCCCCCCGCTCGTGACCACGCCGTTCACGGCCTGGCAGCCGGAAGGATCGACGCCCCACTTCGCCGCGGCGGCTTCGACGAGCATGCGCCTCGCCGACGCGCCCGCTTTCCGCAGGCGGTCCCACTCGCTCCACGTGCTCGTGCTGCCGCCCGTCATCTGGATCCCGAACACGGTGTGGTTGTAGACCGGATCGACCGGCGCGGACTCGACACGGATCTTGCTCCAATCCGCGTCGAGTTCCTCGGCGACCACCATCGCGACGCTCGTGTACGCGCCCTGCCCCATCTCCGAGTGGTTCGCGATGATCGTGACGATGTCGTCGGTGCCGATGCGGACGAACGCGTTGAGAATTCGAATCGAAGATTCCTGTCCCGCCAAGGCCGCCAGGGGTTTCAGCCCGGGAATGTGGACGCCGAGCAAGAGTCCCCCGCCGGCGAGCGCGCCGGTTCGGAGAAAGTCGCGCCGGCTCAGGTTGACGATCACTTGCGCGTTCCTTCGGCCTTCTTCTTGGCCGCGAGATTGATGGCCTTCCGGATGCGCGAGTACGTGCCGCAGCGGCAGATGTTTCCCGACATGCAGTCGTCGACGTCCTTGTCCGTCGGCTTCGGGCAGTCGCGAAGGAGGATCGCGGCCGACATGATCTGCCCCGACTGGCAGTACCCGCACTGCGGGACCTCCTCGGCGATCCACGCTTCCTGGAGCGGGACGCCGAGCTCGGTCGGGAGCCCTTCGATCGTGGTGACCGACTTCCCCGCGGCGCGCGAGAGGGGCGCGACGCACGAGCGGATGGCCTCGCCGTCGAGGTGCACGGTGCACGCCCCGCACTGAGCCATGCCGCATCCGAATTTCGTGCCGGTCAGCCCCAGCGCCTCGCGCAGGACCCAGAGCAGCGGCGTGCGCGGATCGACGTCGACCGAAACCTTCTTGCCGTTGACGGTCAGGTCGGTCATGCGGCGGCCTCCTGCGGAAAAGGTATCACATGGGAAGCTTCCAGTTTCAAGCTCCGAGCTTCCAGCCAAAAAAAAGATGAGAAGAACGGGCGGCGATTACTTTGCGGGGGCGCGCGACTTCATCCAGTCTTTGTATTCCTGGCTCTTCTTGAAATCCGCGTAATCCGGGTTGGTTTCAAAATCCCTGATGTCCTGCTTAAAATCTCTCTCCAATTCGGTCAAGAGCGCGACCGTCTCAGGATGCGTCTTCTCCTTCAGCGAGAGAGCCAAGAGCATA
>DASTON010000088.1:0-3380 GCA_035762525.1 Planctomycetota bacterium
TGGGGTGCTGGATCGTCGTGTGGTGGCCCGCCTGGTAGATCGACTCGTAGATCCGGTCGCGCGTCTCGCGGGACTTGTCGTCCTTGTCGACATCTTCAGGCGTGACGACCTTCGACGAGTAGCACGTGCGCGCCGCCGCGACGACCGTGTTGTAGGGGTCCTTGAGCGCGTTGCAGAGGACGACCTCGGGTTCGGGATGGAAGGGCATGAGGCCGCATTGTAGGAGAGAATCTGGAATCTGGAATCTCGAATCCGGAATGGGAGTCCGTTCGGTTCGGGTCCGCCGGGTCTGGATTCCAGATTCCAGCTTCTGGATTCCAGATTCCTGCTAGCGAAGGATGCCCTTTTCGATGTCGATCATGTCCTGGTCGTCGGGGCGGATCTTGCGGGCGAGTTTCGCGGCGGCCTTCGCCGCGTTGACCCTCGCGGGATTCTTTTCCTTGATTCGAAGTTCCAGGTTGACTCTCGCAATCGTGGACCAGATGTCATAGACGAGCTCGGGCCTGCCCGTGAGCCGGGCGAAGTCCATCTGGATGCGGTCCTCGAGGTCGCGCAGGAGATCGTCCGCCTTGAGGGCGAGCTTCTCGGCGTCCTCGTACATGCCGAGGGCCTGCAGGCAGGCGGCGCGGCCGGCGAGCAGGTCGGCCATCGCGGTCGGATCCTGCTTGTGCTCGAGCACGGAGAGGGCGGCGTTGTAGTCGCCCAGTTTCCGGAGCCGCAGGCCCTCCAGCAGCGCGACCTCCGGCCCGTACCGCCGCCGGGTTTCGGGCAGCTTCGTCATTTCGACGGCCGCCTCCGAGAGCTGGTTCCGGCGGATGAGCAGCTCGACCTGCCCCAGGCGCGCGCTGAAGTTCTTCGGATCCTTGAGGAGCACGTTGCTGAAATCGGCCGCGGCCTGGAGGTCGCTCTTCGCGCGCACGTGGATCAGGCCCCTTCGGATCAGCGGCTCCGCGCGGCCGGAATGGGCCGGGACGATCTCGTCCATGGCCTTCAGCGCCTTCTCGGTATCCTTGTCGGCGAGCCACTGCAGCCAGACCTCGTAGCTCCGGCACCGGGCGATCGAGTCGTCGAGCGCGTTGAGCTGGGGCTCGACCGCGAGGATGTCGGCGAAGCCGGGGTGTTTTTCCAGGAGGGCCAGGACCTTCTTGTCGGCGACGGTCTTCTTGAACGAGGCGACCTCGCGGTAGATCTGCTCCGCCCGGCGGAGCCAGATGAGGGCGGAGGCGTAGGCGCCGCGCTTCAAGTCGATCTCGCCTCTTTCCGCGAGCGCGCTCGCCAGGTCCCGCCGGTTGTTGACGACCGCCCATTGCTCCTTCTTGGCGGCTTCCACGGGGTCGGTCTTCTCGCGTTCGTTCACCTTGCGGACGCCGCTGAGCGTCTCGGCGAGCTCCCGGTCGAATTCGACCGTCTTGTCCGCGATCAACTCCCGCGCGTCGCGCTGCGCCTTCTGGAGATCCTCCGCGTACCGCTCGGCCGGCGCCTTGCGGCTCTGGCGGAAGCGCTCGCGCTCCGCCTCCGAGCGGGTCAGCTCCGACTCGATCGTCTCGGTCACGCTGAGCTGGCGGAGGAAGAGGACGCCCGCGAGGAGCGACGCCGCGCCGGCCGAGATGCCCGCGATCAGGACGGTGCGCCGGTTGCGGTTCCACCATTTCTTCAGGACTTTCAGCCGGCTCGTGCTGGGCGTGGCGTGGATCGGCTCGCCCGCCAGCCACCGCCCCAGGTCGTCCGCCATCTCGGCGGCCGAGGGGTACCGGTGGTCGGGATCCTTGTCCATCGCCTTGAAGATGATCGTCTGGAGCGACTTGTCGATCGCCGCGTTGAGCGTGGTGGGCGGCTTCGGATCCTCGTTGAGGATCTTCTGGACGACGAGTTCGGGCGTGTTCTCCCAGTAGGGCACGCGGCCGGTGCTGAGGTTGTAGAGCGTCGCGCCGAGCGAGTAGACGTCGGTCCGCCGGTCGAGCTTGTTCCGTTCGCCGCGCGCCTGCTCGGGCGACATGAAGTTGGGCGTCCCGAGCGTGGTTCCCGACAAGGTGACGCGGACGGCGCGGTCGCGCAGGGCGAGGCCGAAATCGGTCAGGAACGCGCGGCCCTGGCGGTCCACGAGGATGTTCCCGGGTTTCACGTCGCGGTGGACGATCCCGCGGTCGTGGGCGGAGTGGAGTGCGCGGGCGACGTCGCGGATCCACGCCACGGCCCGGCGCAGGTCTTGCTTGCACTCGTTGACCATGCGGTCGAGGCCCTTGCCGTCGATGAACTGCATGGCGTAGAAGTGGTGCCCCGCCGCCTCGCCCACGCCGAAGACCCGGACGACGTTCGGATGGTCCAGCTTCTGGAGCGACTCGATCTCGCTGTAGAAGCGGGAGATGTTGGACTTGTCGAGGGCGGAGCCGGGCTTCAGCACCTTGAGCGCCACGCGCTCGCCGGTGCGCAGGTCCTCTGCGTCGTACACGACCGCCATGCCGCCGCGGCCCACTTCGCGTCCGACGCGGTACGCGCCGAGCTGCGGCGGGATGTCCGAGCCTCCGCCGGAGATCGTCGACGGCGGGCCGCCCGCGGCCGCCGGTCCCTGGGACGGGAACATGGCGGCGACGGTGACGAACCGGGACATGAGCCGGTCGGAGGCGCCGGGGGAGAAGTTCTCGTGGCATTCCGGGCAGCTGACCGCGCCCTCGTGGCCGTTGCGCGGCTCGGTCCGCAGGCAGATGGGGCAGATCAGGATCTTCGTGCGGAGGTGCTGGCGCAGCTCGGCGGCCTGCGGATGGGAGATCGCGTTGCGCTTGACGAGCAGCTCCAGCATGTCGAAGTCGAACCCGTGGACGCGGATGTCTTCGAGCGTGGCGTGCGAGTCGCGCAGGGCCTCCTCGGTGGCGTACCCCTTTTCCAGGATGCGCTTCGCGAAGATGTCCTCGACGAGCGTGCTGATGCGGCGCTGGTGCTCGTGGAGGAGCTTGGTCAGGGCGCCGCCGTTGAGGATGCCGGATTCCAGGAGGATGGCGCCGTAGGGCTTGCGGCCGCCCGACTTCGCGTAGGCCTGGGAGACGGTCTCGAACTGCGCGGGCGAAATCAGCTTGGAGCGCAGCGCGAGCTTCGCCACCAGGGTCCCGACATCGTCCATGGTCCCTTCGGTCCCTTCCGGGCCGGGGCATACTGCGACCCCGGCCCCTCACTCCCATTATCGACCACGCACATTATAACCCGTACTACAGAAATAATGGGTCGGGATAGAAAAAATTGAATTTCCCTCGCGGGAGCTAGGAATGCGCCCGGCCGGCCGAGACTCCAGGGTTCATCGTTCTTCGTCCAGGGTTCGCTCGAAGTTCTTGGTTCAAAGCCGTCCCTGGACGTGAACTTCGAACTCGGAACGAACGATGAACCCCGAA
>DASTON010000089.1:0-3486 GCA_035762525.1 Planctomycetota bacterium
CTCGATCTCAACGACCTGCGCCGCGACGTGAAGTGGTATCTCGAACAGCTGGAAGAGGTGATGATCCGGACCTGCGCGCGGCATGGCGTCGAGGCGTCGCGCCGCCCCGGCATGACCGGGGCGTGGGTCGGGCTGGAAAAGATCGGCGCGATCGGCGTGCGGGTCGAGCGGTGGGTGACGTCGCACGGATTCGCGTTCAACGTCGCGACCGATCTCGACTACTTCGGCCTGATCGTTCCTTGCGGGCTCCGGGGGGAGGGCGTAACATCGCTTTCCTCACGCCTGGGCCGCGCCTTGGACCTGGAGAGGGTGACCCGCGATGTCGCCGAAGCGTTCGGAGCCGTCTTCGAGCGCGACCTCCGCCCTGCGGCGGCCGCTCCTTGAGCGCGCCTACTATCTCCTCAAGCTGACGCGCGCCGTCGAGGACCGGGCCGCGCTTCTCTACCGCCAGGGAAAGATCCACGGCGGGAACTTTTCGAGCCGCGGCCAGGAGGCGATCTCCGTCGGCACCTGCCTCGCCCTCGAGCCCCAGGACAAGGTCGCGCCGATGATCCGCAACCTCGGCGCGGTGCTGACGCGCGGATGGTCGCCCAAGGAGGTCCTCTGCTCGTACCTCGCGCGCGGCTCGGGGCCCAACCGAGGCAAGGACAACTCGACCCATTTCGGCGACATCGAGAAGACCGGCGTGATCGCGTGCATCAGCATGCTGGGCACGCTCGTGCCGGTGATGGCGGGGATGGCGCTCGCGGGGAAGCTCCGGAAGCGGAAGCTCGTGACGATGACGTACGTCGGCGACGGCGCGACGTCGACGGGCGAGTTCCACGAAGGCCTCAACTTCGCGGCGGTCTTCCAGGCGCCGTTCGTGCTCGTCATCGAGAACAACCAGTGGGCGTACTCGACGCCGGTCGAGCGCCAGACGCGGGTGAAGGATCTCGCGGTCAAGGCGGCGGCGTACGGGATCCCGTACGCGGTAGGGGACGGCAACGACGTCGGAGAGGTCTACGCGCTGACGAAGAAGTTCGTCGACGAGGCGCGCGAGGGGGGCGGGCCGCGGGTGATCGAGTTCAAAACGATGCGGATGCGCGGCCACGCCCAGCACGACGACGCGGGCTACGTCCCGAAGAAGACGTTCGAGGAGTGGGAGAAGCGCGACCCGATCGCGCGGTGCGAGAAGCTGCTCGAGCCGTCGGCGAAGGAAAAGGCCGAGCTCGAAACCCGGATTGAACAGGAAGTAAGTGAAGCAGAACAATTCGCCCTGCAAGCGTCCTATCCGGACGGAGGTGAAGCCATAAAGGGAGTGTTCAAGGACGACGCTATCACCGCTTACAGGAAGTGGTGGAACGAGTGAGGTGGAAGATTGTGGATTGTCGATTGTGGATTGTGGATGCCCGTACGGGCTCTTTCCACAATCAACAATCCACCATCCACAATCTGACCCAATGCCTGAACTGACATTCTTAGAGGCAATCTCTTCTGGTTTGAAAGAAGAGATGTCTTCCAATTCCAATGTTGTCCTGATGGGAGAGGACATTGGAACTTACGGCGGAGCCTTTCGGGTGACCAAGGGTTTCTTGGATAAGTTCGGCCCCAACCGTGTCATGGACACGCCGCTGGCCGAGCTCGGGATCGTGGGCGCGGCGATCGGGATGTCGTACATGGGGTTCAAGCCGGTCGTCGAGTTCCAGTTCATCGATTTCATCTCGTGCGGGTTCGACCAGATCGTGAACTTCGCGGCGACGAGCCGCTACCGCTGGGGCGTGCCGGCGCCCATTGTCCTGCGCGGCCCGTGGGGCGGAGGCGTGCGGGCGGGGATGTTCCACTCGCGCAACATCGAGATGTGGTTCGTGCACTCGCCGGGGATCAAGGTCGTGGCGCCCGCCACGGTGCGCGACGCGAAGGGGCTCATCAAGAGCGCGATCCGCGATCCGGATCCCGTGCTCTTCCTCGAGCACAAGTTCCTCTACCGCCGGCTGAAGGAGACGCTGCCGGACGCTGAGGAGATCCTGACGCCGATCGGGAAGGCGGACGTCGCGCTCGAGGGCGACGCGCTGACGATCGTCACGTACGGGATGATGCGGACGCTGAGTCTCGAAGCGGCGGCGGAGCTGGCGAAGGAGGGGATCCGCGTCGAGGTCGTCGACCTGCGGACGCTGTACCCGCTCGACCGCACGACGGTGATCGAGAGCGTGCGGAAGACGAACCGCCTGCTGATCGTGCACGAGGACACGCGGACGGGAGGAATCGCGGGAGAGATCGCGATCAGCGTGACGGAAGAGGCGTTCGACGCGCTGGACGCCCCGATCCGCCGCGTCACGGCGCCCGACACTCCGGTGCCGTACGCGCCCACACTGGAGGATTACTTCTTACCTCAGGTGAGCGACATCGTCAAAGCCGCAAGGAAGCTGGCGAAATACTGACCCATGCTGCACCTGGTCGTTTTCCTTGGAGCCCTGCTCCAGATACCGCAGGACGAAGATCCCGCGCACTGGATCAAGCTTCTGGCGTCGGACAAGTCCGTGGAGCGCGACGAGGCGTTCATTCGGCTCCTGAAGCTAGGCGAGAAAGCGGCGCCGGCTCTGACAGGATCGAAGGGTGTTGCCGCGCAAGATCTTCTGGCGCTGATCGAACGGCGGCAGGAGAAACTGCTGGAGATCCTCGGCCGGGCCCGCGATGAGGCTCGCGGCGATCTCGACCGGCTCCTCTGGCGGGCGCATCACATCTGCGTTGCGCTGTGCGAAGAGCGCGAGTGGAATCCCGTCAAGGCGATCCTGGATCGCGCCAAGTGTCCCGAGCGCGGACGCAGCCGGAGCCGGGACGGCCTCAAGCTCACGTACGCCCTCCTCGCGCCGGCCTGGACGTCCAAAGCGGGCGCCCGGTTCGAATTGCAGCTCGAATTCTCGATCGACCCCGCGCCGTCCGCCGACGAGGCCTCGCGGATCCTGATGGGAGACCCCGCCGTCGAGCTCGTCCTCTGGTCCGGCGCTCCTCTTGCGGACCTTCGCGAAAGTCTTTCCAAGGACACGTTCCTCGGCGCGTCCGTGCATGAGCCCGTGGACGCCGAATTCACGCTGGTCCGAAGCGCCTCGCTTCACTATCGGTCCTGGGGCGCCCAAGATGCGCCCATGTCCTGGGAGTTCTGGCTGTGGATCTATCTCAAGCCGACGATCGGGGCGAAAGAGCTGACCCGCCGGTTCGAAGGATGGCGCGTCTCCGGTGAGTTGAAAGACTTCCGGATGGACAAGAGCGAAGTGTTCGAGCCCTCCCGCGGTTCGCAAGGCTCCGTTTCGCGGATCGATCCGCCCCAGGTGCAGGAGACGTCGGATCTCGACCGCCTCAAGCCGCCGAATTGCCAGACCGCCTATGGCCCCGGCGATCTCAAGACGCTGCCCGCGGATATCACGGGTCTCGTCCTGTCCGGCGAGGGGATTCTCCAGAGGGATTTCAACCGGATCTCGCGATTCACGAGCCTGAAGTACCTGGAGCTGG
>DASTON010000090.1:0-5865 GCA_035762525.1 Planctomycetota bacterium
GGTGGTCACGGGCGTCGAGATGTTCCGCAAGCTGCTGGACGACGCGCAGGCGGGCGACAACGTCGGCCTCCTGCTCCGCGGCGTGGACAAGGACGACTTGGAGCGCGGAATGGTGCTGTGCGCGCCGAAGTCGGTGACGCCGCACAAGAAGTTCAAGGGCGAGGTGTACGTGTTGTCGAAGGAGGAGGGTGGCCGGCACACGCCGTTTTTCACGGGGTACCGGCCGCAGTTCTTCTTCCGGACGACGGACGTGACGGGAGTGGCGACGCTTCCGGAGGGCCGGGAGATGGTGATGCCGGGCGACAACGTGGATCTGTCGATCGAGCTGATCACGCCGATCGCCATGGAGAAGGAGCTTCGGTTCGCGATCCGGGAAGGCGGCCGCACGGTCGGCGCCGGCGTCGTGACGGAGATTCTCGAGTAGCTTCGGGCGCGGCCCGATCGGAGACGACGAGACATGCGCGACCAGATCACGCTCGCTTGCAGCGATTGCAAGGAGCGCAACTACGTCAACACGAAGAACAAGCGGAAGCATCCGGACCGCGTGGAGTGGAAGAAGTTCTGCCCGCGCTGCCGGAAGCACACGCTCCATAAAGAGACCCGGTAACGCGCCGACCGGCGCGACTCCGTGGATAGGCCAGTAGCTCAGTCCGGTTAGAGCACCGGTCTCCAAAACCGGGTGTCGGGGGTTCGAATCCCTCCTGGCCTGCCACCCACGTTGAGGGGACGAGAAGGGGAATCCGTGCGAGCGGAACCGACGGCAGAAAAGAGCGAAGCGCGGCCGGGCGTCATGCAGGCCGTGAAGGACTACGTGAAGGACGTCCGCGTGGAGATGACCAAGGTCAGCTGGCCCACCCGCGAGGAGCTTCGGCGCCACACGCTGGTGGTCGTGATCATGGTCATGATCCTCTCCGTTTTCACCGGCATCGTGGACCGCGGGCTCTCGTTCGCGTTCGAAGCGCTGCTGAAGCTGGCGGGCTGACGGTGGGCGAGGGAACCAGCACGATGCACTGGTACGTGATCCATACCTACTCGGGGCACGAGAACAAAGTGAAGGCCAATCTGGAACGGGCCATTCACGCGGCCGGTCTCGAGTCGAATTTCGGCCAAATCCTCGTCGCGACCGAGGAATTCGCCGAGATGAAGGACGGGAAGCGCATCACCTCCAAGCGGAAGACCTTTCCGAGCTACGTGCTCGTCGAGATGGACCTGAACCAGGAGACCCGGCTGGTCGTGCAGAACGTGCCCGGCGTCACCCGGTTCGTCGGCTCCGGCCAGGACCCGATCCCGCTCCGCGAGGCGGAAGTGAAGCGGATCCTGGGCCACATGGAGACGGGCGGCCGCATGCGCGGCAGCGCCGAGGTCCCGTTCAAGTCGGGCGAGCACGTGAAGGTGATCGACGGTCCCTTCACCGATTTCACGGGCGTGGTGGACGAAGTCAATCCCGAGCGCCAGAAGGTGAAGGTGATGGTGTCGATCTTCGGACGCGCCACCCCCGTCGAACTCGACTTCTTGCAGATCCAGCCGGTCTAGCCGACCGGACGCCGCGGCGGGCTTCGGTCCGTCCGCACGCCACCACGCGTCACGTGGGAGCGGGGGCGACCCCGCGCGAGTGAAAGGATTCCCATGGCGAAGAGCAAACCCATCCAGGCCCTGGTGAAGCTCCAGGTGCCCGCCGGGAGCGCGACTCCCGCGCCGCCCATCGGGCCGGCGCTGGGACAGCACGGCGCGAACATCATGGAGTTCTGCAAGGCGTTCAACTCCAAGACGCAGGGCCAGGCCGGGCTGATCATCCCGGTCGTGATCACGATCTACACCGATCGTTCGTTCACCTTCATCACCAAGACGCCTCCGGCGGCCGTGCTCCTGAAGCGCGCGGCCGGGATCGCGAAGGGCTCGGGCGTTCCGAACCGCACCAAGGTGGCGAAGGTCACCAAGGAGCAGGTCCGCGAGATCGCCGAGCTGAAGCGGCCGGACCTCAACGCCAACGACGTCGAGATGGCCATGCGCATGGTGGAAGGCACCGCGCGCAGCATGGGCATCGAGATCGAAGGGTAGGGGGGAGGCCGATGAAGGAAGGTAAGCGTTTCCGCAAGGCGAACGAGACGGTCGGCGCCGAAAAGCTGGCCGATCTCGGAACCGCCGTCGAGAAGCTGAAGGCCTCGGCCACCGCCAAGTT
Source organism: Planctomycetota bacterium (assembly GCA_035762525.1). Taxonomy (GTDB): domain Bacteria; phylum Planctomycetota; class MHYJ01; order MHYJ01; family JACPRB01; genus DASRJF01. Next base: position 2,180 of record DASTON010000090.1, read on the forward strand.
CGACGAGACGATCGAAGTGGCGATGCGCCTGGGCGTGGATCCCCGCCACGCGGACCAGCAGGTGCGCGGCACCGTGGTGCTGCCGCACGGCACGGGCAAGAAGATCCGCGTGCTCGTCCTGACGAAGGGCGAGAAGGAGCGCGAGGCGAAGGACGCCGGCGCCGACTTCGTGGGATCCGACGAATGGATCAAGAAGCTCAACGAGGGCTGGACCGACGTGGACACGATCATCGCCACGCCGGACATGATGGGCGAGGTCGGAAAGCTCGGCCGCGTCCTCGGCCCCCGCGGGCTCATGCCCAATCCGCGCAGCGGAACCGTGACGATGGACGTCGCGAAGGCCGTCCGCGAGATGAAGGCGGGCAAGATCGAGTATCGCGTCGACAAGGCGGGCAATCTCCACGCGCCCGTCGGGAAGGCGTCGTTCGGCCGCGATCAGCTGCTGCAGAACGTCGAGACCTTCCTGCGCGAGGTTCTGCGCGTGAAGCCGGCCTCGGCGAAGGGCCAGTACGTGCGAAGCATCACCATCAGTTCGACGATGGGGCCTCCGGTGCGCCTGGACCCCGTCGCGATTCAGTCGAGCCTGAAGGCCTAGCGGCCCGGGCGATCACGAACGAACGAGCCGAACCCGAGAGGTCACGCACAAATGGCCACCGCCGAAAAAGAACAAGCCGTCGCCGATCTCGAGGCGATCATCGCCAAGTCGAAGTCGATCTACCTGACCGACTTCCAGGGGATGAACGTCGAGCAGGCGACGAAGATGAGACGCAAGCTCCGCGACGCGAAGGTGCAGTACGTCGTCGCGAAGAACACGCTGGCGAAGCGCGCGCTGCGCGCCCACGGCGTGGATCAGCTCGATCGGTACCTGGAGGGACCCACCGGGTTCGCCTTCGGGGAGGACGAGGTCGCCGCCGCGAAGATCCTGGCGGATTTCGCCAAGGAGTTCGAGAAGCCCGCCCTGAAGGCGGCTTGGGTGGGCGGCCACGTCTACGACGCCGACGGGATCAAGACCCTGGCGCTCCTGCCTCCGCGCGAGGTGCTGCTGGGACAGTTCATCGGCGCGCTCCGTTCCCCCATGCAAGGCATGGTCGGCGTGCTTTCGGGCTCGCTGCGGCAAATGGTGGGGGTCATCGACGCCATCGGTAAGAAGAAGCAGGGGTAGGCCCCGCGGACGACCCCGCGGCCCTGCCCGGGGGAACTTAAGGAGGATTCATCAGTGGAAAGCGCGACCAAGGACCAGCAGATCATCAGTCTCCTCGAGAACATGACGATGCTCGAGGTCTCGAACCTCGTGAAGAAGCTCGAGGAGCACTTCGGCGTGACGGCGGCGGCCCCGATGATGATGGCCGGCCCGATGATGGGCGGCGGCGCCGCGGCGGCCGCGGTCGAGGAGAAGACGGAGTTCGACGTCATTCTCTCGGCGGCCGGCGACAAGAAGATCAATGTGATCAAGGTGGTGCGCGAGCTGACCGGCCTGGGCCTCAAGGAGGCGAAGGACCTGGTGGACGGCGCCCCGAAGCCCGTGAAGGAGAAGGTCTCGAAGGAAGAGGCCGCCAGCGTCAAGGCGAAGCTCGAAGAGCAGGGTGCGACGGTCGAAATCAAGTAAGTCCCCCGGCGTTCGAACACGGGCCGTGAACCAGAGGGTGGCAACGACGTGAAAAACAACCGCGCCAAGGATCGACGGAGCTTCAGCAAGATCGACCGGGAGTGGGATCTCCAGATCCCGAATCTCCTCGACGTTCAGCTGGATTCGTTCCGGAATTTCCTGCAGGCCGACGTGGACCCCGCGAAGCGCAAGAACGAAGGGCTTCAGGAGGTCTTCACGAGCGTCTTCCCGATCTCGGATCCGCGGGAGACGTTCTCGCTGGAGTTCGTCCGGTACGACCTGGGCGAGCCCAAGTATTCGGTGGACGAGTGCCAGGAGCGGGACCTGACGTTCTCCGTTCCGTTGAAAGCGACGCTCCGCCTGCGGGTCCGCGAGGACTCGGAGGAGGGGAAGAAGGACAAGAGCATCATCGAGCAGGAGGTCTATCTCGGCGAGCTCCCCGTCATCACCGACAAGGGGACGTTCATCATCAACGGCGCCGAGCGCGTGATCGTGAGCCAGCTGCACCGCTCTCCGGGCGTGTTCTTCGACGAGTCGATCCACCCGAGCGGCAAGAAGCTCTTCACGGCGCGCATCATTCCGTACCGCGGCTCCTGGGTGGAGTTCAGCCTGGACGTGAACGACATCATGTACGTTCACATCGACCGCAAGCGGAAGCTGCCGGTGACGGTGCTCCTCAAGGCGCTGGGCTACGTCTCCGATCGCGAGATCCTCGCCCTCTTCCACGAGACGGAGGAGGAGGAGATCGGCGGGCCGCGCTCCAAGAAGGAGCCGGACGCCCTCGGCAAGGTTTCGGCCGAGGACGTGGTGGACGAGAAGACGGGCGAGGTGCTCCTCGAGGCGAACGAGATCCTCACGATGGAGCGGATCGAGGGGCTGCGCCGCGCCGGCTTCACGACGGTGAAGACCTTCGTGATCGCCCATCGCGACGAGGCCGACATCCTCCGCAACACGCTGAAGAAGGACTCGACCAAGACGGAGGAGGAGGCGCTCACGCGCATCTACAACCTCCTGCGCCCGGGCGAGCCCCCGCGGGCCGACACCGCGCGCGACATCTTGAAGAAGCTCTTCTTCAACCCGAAGCGCTACGACCTGGCGAAGGTCGGCCGGTACAAGCTGAACCGGAAGCTCCCGCACGAGACGCTGCTGGGGCCGAAGGACAAGCGGAAGCGGCTCGGCCTCTCCGTTCCGGACGACAACCAGACGACGCTGTGTCCCGAGGACTTCCTCGTCATCATCACGTACCTCTCCTACCTGCGCCTCGGCGTGGAAGTGGTGGGGTTGACGGTGTCGACGGACGACATCGACCATCTCGGCAACCGCCGGGTGCGCGCGGTGGGCGAGCTCCTCGCGAACCAGTTCAACGTCGGCTTGGCGCGCATGGCCCGGATCATCCGGGAGCGCATGACGCTGCAGGACGCCGAGCAGGTGACGCCGTACGACCTGATCAACGCGCGGACCATCTCCGCCGTGATCCAGAGCTTCTTCGGCTCCAGCCAGCTCTCGCAGTTCATGGACCAGACGAACCCGCTCGCCGAGCTGACGCACAAGCGGCGCCTCTCGGCCCTCGGACCGGGCGGCCTCACCCGCGACCGCGCCGGCTTCGAGGTGCGCGACGTCCATTACACGCACTACGGCCGGATGTGCCCGATCGAGACGCCGGAAGGGCCGAACATCGGACTCATCTCCTCGCTCGCGACGTACGCGCGCGTGAACGATCTCGGATTCCTCGAGACGCCGTACCGCAAGGTCGAGGGTTCGAAGGTGGACCGCAAGCAGGTCCACTTCCTCTCGGCGGACGTGGAGGACCAGTACAAGATCGCGCAGGCGAACGCCGACATGGACGCCGACGCGAAGATCCGCGGCAGCCAGGTGGTCCGCGAGCGGGGCGAGTTCCCGTTCGCCGATCCGAAGGACGTGCACTACATGGACATCTCGCCGATCCAGCTGGTGTCCCCGGCGGCGGCGCTGATTCCGTTCCTCGAGCACGACGATGCCAACCGCGCGCTGATGGGGTCTAACATGCAGCGCCAGGCCGTGCCATTGCTCCAGCCCGACGTGCCGATTGTCTCGACCGGCA
>DASTON010000091.1:0-8482 GCA_035762525.1 Planctomycetota bacterium
GCGGCGCGTCGGCGCGCGGCATCGGCTCCGTCTCGCCCACGGCGATGCGCTCCGTCGAGAAGGCCGGATCCTCGACCTTCGGTTTCTTCTTCTCGTCGAAGAAGAGCATCTCGAGCGAGAGGAGGAGGACCCCGATGCAGATGCACGAGTCCGCGATGTTGAAGAGCGGCCAGACCTTCTGGCCGGAGTAGAACTTGATGAAGTCCCGGACCTGCCCCTCGTTGAAGACGCGGTCGTACATGTTGCCGAGCGTTCCCCCGAGGATCAGGGCGAGCGCCGCGGTCAGCACCCATCGCGGCTTCTTGATGGACAGGAAGATGGCGAGGATCGCGGGGACGGCGAGAACGGAGATGACGAGGAAGACGGGCCCCGCCTGGGGGAAGAGCCCGAAGACGATCCCCTTGTTCGTCGTGCGCCCGAACGAGAAGAAGCCCTCGATGACCGGGACCTCGAGGCCGCCTTCCGGGATGTGCGCGAACGCGGCCTGCTTGGTCCAGAGATCGAGCGCGGCGGCCACGAGGGACAGCGCGACGAACCAGAGGCGGTGTTGCATGCCAGCTCTAAGCTCTAAGCCATAAGCCCTAAGCGAGAAGGAGCCCGTACGGGCTCAGGCTTGAAGCTTATAGCTTAGAGCCTAAAGCTCACTCCCCTTCTTCCTTCTTCTTGCAGGCGAGGCAGAGGCGGGTGTAGGGGATCGCCTTGAGCCTCGGCTTCGGGATGGGCTTCTTGCAGTTCTCGCAGACGCCGAACGTGTTGTCGGCGATGCGGTCGAGCGCGTCCTGGATCTGCTGGAGCTCCTCGCCCTCGCTCTCCATGAGGCCGAGCGTGATGTCCTGCTCGAAGTTGTCCGTTCCCTGGTCGGCCATGTGCAGGGGCAGGCTGGAGAGGTCGCCCGCGTCGGCCTTCTTCAGCGCCTCGGACTCGAGCTTGTTGACGTCGCCGAGCAGCTGGCGCTTGCGGTGCTGGAGGAGGACCTTGAATTGCTTGAGCTCCGCCTTGGCCATGGGGCTCTCGATCTTTTCGACCTTCGGGGCGGCGGCCTTCGCCGCGGGTTTCACCTTGCGGGGCATGAAGTCTCCGGTTTCAGGGTTTGGCCTCGGCCTTCTTCTTCGGCTTGTCCGCCGCGGCTTTGGAGGAGGCGGAGGCTGCGGGCTTGGCGGCCGCGGCCGGCGCCAGCTGGGGCGCCTTCAATTCGCGGGCGCGCAGTTCCGTCAGGATGCGGGCGATGTCGCGCCGGTGGGCCCGGAATTGCGACTTGTTTTCGACGGTGCTGGTCACGGTCTGCGTCCGCAGGCCGTGAAGCGACTTCGAGAGGCCGCCGAGCTCCTTGCGCAGGTCCTCGTCCGGCAGGTCGCGGAAGTTCTTCTTCTTCGTGTCGGCCATGGCGCTACCGCTTCCTCGCGATGAGCTTCGTGCTGAGCGACACCTTGTGGGCGATGAGGTTGAGGCACTGGCGCGCGAAATCCTCCGAGACGCCCGACACCTCGAAGAGGATCGTCCCCGGCAGGCAGACCGCGGCGTAGTATTCGGGCTCGCCCTTCCCCTTGCCCATGCGGGTCTCGGCGGGCTTCGCGCTGATCGACTTGTGCGGGAAGACGCGGATGTAGAGGCGGCCCTCGGTGCCCATCATGTGGGTGGCCGCCACGCGGCCCGCCTCGATCTCGCGGGCGCTCAGCCAGCCGTACTCGGTGGCCATGAGCCCGAAGTCGCCGAAGCTCACCTTGTTGCCGCGCGTCGCGACGCCCTTCATGGTGCCGCGGTGCGTCTTGCGGAACTTGACCCGTTTCGGCATCAACATGGAATCACGCCTTCTCCGCCGGGGCCGGGGCGGGCGGGAGGACCGGCGCGCGCGCGCCGGCGCCGCCGGACGCGCCGGCCGACGACGGGCTCGCGTCGAACTTCTCGCCCTTGTAGATCCACACCTTGATCCCGATCGTGCCCTTCGTGGTGATCGCGGTCGAGATCGCGAAATCGATGATTCCGCGCAGCGTGTTCAGGGGGATGCGGCCGAGGTGGATGTGCTCGCACCGGGCGATCTCCGCGCCGCCCAGGCGCCCCTTGATCTGGATCTTCACGCCCTTGGCGCCGAGGTCCATGATCATCTCGGCGTAGCGGCGCATCGTGCGGCGGTACGGGGCGCGGCGGTTGAGCTGCTCCGCGATCGCCTCGCCCACGATCTGGCTGTCGAGCTCGGGCGTGTCGATCTCGTCGACCTTCACCTCGACGGCCCGGCCCGCGAGGAGCCCCAGGTCCTCGATGATCTTGTCGACCTTCGCGCCCTTCTTGCCGATGAGCAGGCCCGGCCGGGCGGCGGAGAGGATGATCCGCATCTTCTCGCCGATGCGCTCGATCTCGATCCGCGAGATGCCGGCGAAGCCGTACTCCTTCTTGACGAAGCTCCGGATGCGGCGGTCCTCGACCAGCCACGTCCCGAAGTTCTTCTTCGTGGCGTACCAGCGGGAGCGCCACCCGATGGTGACGCCCGTCCGGAATGCAATCGGGTTTACCTTCTGGCCCATCTAGATCACCGCCTTAACCATATCCCCCGGACTTGACTGACGATTTCCGATTTCCGATTTGCGATTTCGGGTCCGGCCGGAAATCGCAAATCGTCAATCGCAGATCACTCGGTTTTCGCTTTAGGCTCCTCGGGCTTCTCCGGCGCCGGTTTTGGGGCTTGGGCTTTCTTGGCCTTGCTGCGCTCCTGCTTTTGTCTCTTCGACCGGTCGCGCTTCGTCTCCTTCAGGGTCCGCTCCTCGAGGACGAAGAGCACGTGGCACATCCGCTTCTTGATCTGCGTCGGGCGGCGCACGGACGAGGGCCGCCACCGCTTGATGATCGGCCCGCCCTCGACCCTCGCCTCGACCAGGTGCAGGTTGTTCGCGTCGATGTCGAGGTTCTTGGCGCGCGCGAAGTCGAGCGCGTTCGCGGCGGCGGACTGGAGGAGCTTCATGCAGAACGGCGCGGCGCGCTTCGAGCAGACGCGCAGGATCGAGAGCGCGTTGTTGAAGTCCTTGCCCCGGATGAGGTCGACGACGTAGCGCATCTTGCGCGCGGACATGCGGGCGTACCGCAGGCGCGCGCTGAAGCGGGCCTTCGCCTCGGGCGCCTTCGCGGGCGCGGCCGGAGCCGCCGGAGCCGGGGTCGCCATGCCGTTACGCCTCGGGCGTCGTTCCCGACGCGCTCGCCTTCGTGCCCGGATGGCCGCGGAAGAGGCGCGTGGGCGCGAACTCGCCCAGCTTGTGTCCCACCATGTCTTCGGTCACGAACACCTTGATGAACGTCTTGCCGTTGTGGACGAGGAAGCTCTGGTTGACGAACTCCGGGGAGATCGTCGAGCGGCGCGACCAGGTCTTGATGGGGTCGTGCGAGCCGATGCTCTTCGACTTCGTCACCTTGCCCTGGAGCTTCGGATCGATGTACGGCCCCTTCTTCAGCGAACGGCTCATCTATTCTCCGATTCTCGATTCTGGATTTTCGATTCTCGATTCCGGACGGGGTCCAAAATCAAGAATCGAAAATCGAGAATCTACTTTCTAGTCCTCTGGAACCTGCCGGCCTTGCGCATGCGGATGATGAATTTCTGGGAGCGGTTCTTCGACCGGCGCGTCTTGCCGCCCTTCGCGAGCTTCGTCCCCTTCCAGTTGATCGGGTGGCGCCCGCCGCCCGACCGGCCCTCGCCGCCGCCCATCGGGTGCGAGATCGGGTTCATCGCCGTGCCGCGCACCGTCGGGCGGATGCCGAGCCAGCGCTTGCGGCCCGCCTTGCCCAAGACGATGTTCTGCCACTCGATGTTGCCGACCTGGCCGATCGTCGCCCGGCAGCGGACGTGGACCTTCCGCTCCTCGCCGCTCGGCAGGAGGACGATCGCGTAGTTCCCCTCCTTCGCCTTGATCTCGGCGAAGGTCCCGGCCGCGCGCACGATCTGGCCGCCCTTGCCGGGCGTCAGCTCGAGGTTGTGGACGCGCATGCCCGTGGGGATGTTCTTGATCGGGAGGCAGCTGCCGACGCGCGGCTCGACCTTCTCGCCGCTCAGGACCTCCTCGCCGACGGCCAGGCCGTGCGGGGCGAGGATGTAGCGGCGCTCGCCGTCCTTGTACTTGATCAGGGCGATCCACGACGTCCGGTTGGGATCGTACTCGATCGTCTCGACGATCCCGGACACGTCGACCTTGTCGCGCTTGAAGTCGATGAACCGGTAGCGCCGCTTCACGCCGCCGCCGATGTGGCGCGTCGTCAGGCGCCCGACATTGCTGCGGCCGCCCGTCTTGCGCACGGCCTCGGTGAGCGCCTTGTGCGGCTTTTTGACCGTCAGTTCCGAGAAATCGGAGACGCTCGCGCCCCGGCGGCCGGGGGTCGTGGGGCGGTATTCGCGGACGGGCATGGTTTCGGTTCCGGCCTAGATCACGTCGAGCCGGAAGCCCTCCTTGAGCGTCACGTAGGCCTTCTTCCAGGACTTGCGCTTGCCCTCGAGCAGCATGTTCTTCATGCGCTTGAGCTTGCCCTTGACGCGGACGACGCGCACGGCGTCCACCTTGACCGAGTAGATCGTCTCGACCGCCTGCCTCACGTCGACCTTGTTGGATTCCATCGCGACGACGAACGTGTAGACGCGGCGCGTCTGCCCGGCCATCGTCTTCTCGGTGACGAGCGGCTTGCGTAGGGTTTCGTAGGGGTTGCGCATGGTCTACTTTCCCGCGGCCCCCGAAGGACTCGCCACGCTCGCCTTCGGGGCACGCTCCTGGTCGCGGCGGGACGCGACGAGCGCGTCGAGCGCCTCGCGGGTCAGCACCACGCGGTGGTGCTTGAGGACGTCGTACGCGTTGAAGTCGGAGACGGGGACCATCTTGAACCGGGGCAGGTTGCGCGCCGCCTTGTGCAGGTTGGCGTCCAGCGCCTTGATGCCGACGAGGACGGTGCGATCGAGGCCCATGGCCGCCAGCGTGGAGGCGATGTTCTTCGTCTTGGGCGGCGCGCCGGGGTTGAATCCCTCGATGACGAGGACTTCCTTGTCGCGGATCTTCCCGAGCATCGCGGAGTCGAGCGCGGCGGCCCGCATCGTGGAAGTGAGGCCCATGCGGTACTCGCGCGGCTTGGGCCCGAAGACCACGCCGCCGTGGCGCCACAGCGGCGAGCGGATCGTGCCCGCGCGCGCCATGCCCGTGTGCTTCTGGGGCCACGGCTTGCGCGTGGAGCCTTCGACCTCGCCCCGGCCCTTCGTCGAGGCCGTGCCCTGGCGCTTGTTGGCTTCGTAGATGAGCACGACCTGGTGGAGGAGGCGGGTGCGGACCTTGTCGCCGAAGAGCTTCTCGTCCACGGAGACGGTCCCGGAGCTCTTTCCGGACTTGTCGTACAGGGGAAGGTCGGCCATGTCGTCCCTACTTCTCGTCCAGCATGGCCTTCACCCGGATGTCGATCCCGGCGGGCATGTTCAGGTTCCGGAGTTCGTCGATCGTCTTGGACGTGGGTTCGGTGATGTCGATCACGCGCTTGTGCGTGCGGATCTCGTACTGTTCGCGCGACTTCTTGTCGACGTGGGGCGAGCGCAGCACCGTGATCCGCTCGATCTTCGTGGGGAGCGGGATGGGGCCGCGCACCTTGGCGCCCGTCCGCTTGGACGTATTGACGATGTCCATCGCGGACTGGTCGATCACCTCGTGATCGTAACCCTCGATGCGGATGCGGATTCTTTGCGCCATAGGCCTTTGGGGCTTCCCGAAAGAGCGATCAGTATATAGGCCGAAATTCGAGAATCAAGCCTTATCTCCGAGGGGAAGAGAGGACAAGAGTCCAACGTCCAAGGTCCGAAGTCCGACGTCCGACGCCGAAAAGTCCGAGGTCATTGCTTGCGGGAGACCCTGGCTCGGACCGCTTCGCGGTCCTCGGGATAGGGCAGCGGGACTTCCAGGATCTTCTCGCGGACCCGCGGGGTGATTCCCGGGGACTCGAGAACGGCCACCAGGCCCTGGCGGCGGGACGACGACAGCGGGCGTTTCGCGATCTCATCGACGGCGGCCATACAGACCGCCTCGTTCGTCGACTTGTGCTTCGCCGCCCCCTCCGCCTCCCCTGCCCTCGCGATCCTGATCAGTTCGTCCGGAGCGAGTTCGGCTCGCGCCAGGAGGGACCTCAGCACGGCGCCGCGGTCCATCGCGTTCAACGAGAGCGCGCGATCGAGAATCCGCGGCAGGTCCTCCGCGGACACCTGGGCCGCCGCCAGGGAGAGCGTGAACGAACGGCCGCCGAGCGCGAGCCACCCCGCCGGCGACTCCCCCACCGCAAAGGCCGCCAATGCCGGAGGCTCAAGCTTCTCGGCGTACGTCCGGAGGTGCGACGGGAAGCGGCGTTCCAACCGGCGCTCCGCGGCATAGTCCGCGACTCGCGACGACGGCTCCAGCGGCCACGCGGGAAACACAACGGCCAGGAGGGCGAGCTCGTCGCTCGACGGCGCGCGCGCGCGATCGCCATCCGCCACCAGCACCGGACACGTCTCGCCGAGATCGACGATGGCCTCCAGTCCGTCGTTCCACAGGACCAGGCGGGAGCCGGAAGGCGCGTCGATCAACCGCGTGCCGGGAATCAGCGGCGGATCGGACCAGCCGAAGAAGAACAGCGGTCCATAGGATACGGAGCGGCCGTCGGAAAGCCGGATGTTGTACGGGCTTGAGCAACCGCAAGGAAGGAGCAAGAACCCGAGCATTAGCCCGAGCCGCCTCATGAGCCGGACCGTGGGCCCGATCGCGAATATCGTCAGGATCGGGGTCGGCCAATCGAGAATCGAGAATCGAGAATCGAAGATCTTGTCCCGTCCGGTCATAGTCCGAACCGGGATCTTTCGTTGGCAGGGACCGGTCTGTACTCAAACGGCTCCAGCGTGTAGCCGCCGCGTCCCTGGGTCAGCGACCTCATCCGCGACGCGTACCCGAACATCTGCGACAGAGCGACGTTGCCGCGGACGATCTTCGCGCCGGGCGCGGAGTCCATGCTGCCGATTTCGGCGCCCCGCTTGTTCAGGTCGTTGATGATCTCGCCCACGTACTCGTCCGGCGCGGTCACCTCGAAGGTCATGTGCGGTTCGAGAACCGTCGCCGCGACTTTTCCCACCGCGACGCGGAACGCCTGCGCCGCGGCCGCGCTGTACGCGGCCTCGGAGCTGTCCGTCGTGGCCGTGCCGCCGATGAGCGCACACCTCAGGTAGGTCATCGGGTAGCCCGCGACCGGGCCGGATCCCGAGGCGCTCAGCAGGCCCTCCGAGATCGACGGGACGAATTTCCTCAGGGCCTTCTCCGCCTCGTGGTCGAGCCGCGCTTCGAACACGGGGGCGACGGCCGCGCGATCGGGTTCGAGCCGGACCTTCACGTGGCCGAAGAGGGTCTTCTCCCCCACCTTCACCGTGTACCGCTCCTCCGCCTCCGCCGCCGACTGGATCGCCTCGCGGTACGCGACGCGCGGCTCGCCGGTCTTGGCCGGCGTCTTGAAGTCGTTCGTGATGCGGTAGAGCAGGATCTCCGCGTGGAGCTCGCCCATGCAGTGGAGGATCGTCTGGCCGGTCTCGGCGTCGACGCTCACCTTGAACGTGGGGTCGTCCTTGGAGAGCCGCTTCAGGATGTCGTCGAGCTTGTCCTTGTCGGCGCTCGACTTGGGCTCGATCGCGATGTCGACGACCGGCTCCGGGAACGCCATGCGGCCGAGGAGGATCGGGTCCTTGCGCTCGCAGAGCGTGTCGCCGGTGGCGGTCTCCTTGAGGCCGACGACGCCGACGATCTCGCCCGGGCCCGCGACATCGACGGCCTCGCGCGAGTGGGCGAACATCCGGAAGAGGCGCGTCGTGCGCTCGTGGCGGCCCAGGCGCGGGTTGTAGAGCCCGTCGCCGCTGCGGATCTGGCCCGTGTAGACGCGCGCGTAGGCGAGTTCGCCGTGCTGATCGGTCTCGGTCTTGAAGACCATCCCGCAGAGCGCCCTGTCCTTCTTGATGTCGCGCTTCGCGGGCTTGTCGGTTCCCGGCTCGATCCCTTCGATCACCGGCCGGTCGAGCGGGGACGGGAGGAGATCGACGACCGCGTCGAGGACCGGCTGCACGCCCTGGTGGTGGAGCGACGATCCCGCGAACGCCGGGACCACTTTCCCGGCGACGGTCGCCTTCCTCAGGGCGCGCTTGAATTCCGGGGCGCCGGGATCCGTCCCCTCGAGGAGCTTCGACATGAGCTCGTCGTCGAAATCGGCGACGGCCTCGAGCGTCGCGTGGCGGTGGAGCTCGGCCTCCTCGCGCAGCTCCGCGGGGATCTCGGCGACCGCGACTTCCTCGCCCCGCTCGCCTTCGAACGAGAGGGCCTTCATCGAGATCAGGTCGATGACCCCCTGGAACTTCGTCCCCGAGCCGATCGGCAGCGTGACGGCGACGGGCGACGCGACGAGCCGGTCGCGGATCGTCTGCAGGCAATGGTCGAAGTCGGCGCCGGGGCGGTCCATCTTGTTGATGAAG
>DASTON010000092.1:0-9783 GCA_035762525.1 Planctomycetota bacterium
ACGCCGCCGACGCCCGCGCTCGAGGCGCGCCTGGCGACCTTCGGGGTCCCCGTCGAGACCCTCGCTGTCGACGTCGCCGACGCGGCGGCCCTGGGGCGCGCGCTGGCCCACGCCCACCCGGTCGCGGGCGTCGTCCACGCGGCCGGGGTCCTCGACGACGCGCTCGCCGCCGATCACGACGAGGAGCGGATCGCCCGCGTGCTCCGGCCCAAGGTCGATGGGGCCCGCGCGCTGGTCGAGGTGGCGCCCGAGGCGCGGCCGCCCGTGTGCAAGATCCTCGATTACGGCAAGTTCAAGTACGAGGAGAAGAAGAAGAAGGCGAAGGCGAGCAAGCGCCAGCACGTGCAGGAGCTGAAGGAAGTCCGCATGCGCCCCCTGACGGGCGCGCACGACCTCGAGACGAAGCTCAAGCACGCGCGGGAGTTCCTCGAGCAGGGCGACAAGGTCCTCTTCACGATCCGGTTCCGCGGGCGCGAGCAGGCGCACAAGGAGATCGGGCGCGAAGTGATGGGCAAGATCTCGCGGGCGCTGGAGGACATCGCGAAGGTGGAGCACGCGATCTCCCAGATGGGCCCGCACATGCACATGACGTTGATGCCGAAGCCGGGATTGAAGCCGAAGCCGAAGCCGGAGAAGGCGGCCGGCGAGGCTCCGAAGGCGCCTGCGAAGGGGCTGTCGCAGGGTATCGACGTGCCGCCGCCGACGGACGGCGACGGCAAGGAACCCGAGAAAGGAAAACCGGATGTCCAACCGTAAGCAGAGTTCGAAGCTGAAGAAGTACAAGATCAAGACCAACAAGGCCGCCAAGAAGCGGTTCAAGGTGTCGGCCAACGGGAAGGTCTCCTTCTACCCGACCGGCCACAAGCACCTGATGTCGGCGAAGAGCGGGAAGAAGCGGCGCCACTCGCGCCGGATGAAGCCCTTCCTGGCCAAGCACGACCAGAACGACGTGATCCGGATGCTCCAGGACCAGCCCGGGGTGTAGGGAAGAATCACGAATCAAGAATTAAGAATCAAGAATCAAGAATCAAGAATCTGAACGAAAGAAGGAATTGACCCATGCCGAGAGCCGCCCACGGACCCGCCCGCAAGAGACACAACAAGAAGATCCTCGCCCGCGCGAAGGGGTTTCGCGCGGGGCGCCGCAAGCTCCTCCGCAGCGCCAAGGAGGCGGTCGCCCGTTCCGAGCGGTACGGGTTCTTCGGCCGGCGCCAGAAGAAGCGCGACTACCGGTCGATGTGGATCATCCGCATCAACGCGGCCCTCGAGCCGCTCGGCATCAGCTACAGCCGGTTCATGAACGGGCTGAAGAAGGCGAATGTCGTGCTGAACCGGAAGGCGCTTTCTGAGCTGGCGATTTCCGAGCCGAAAGCGTTTGCCGAGATCGCGGAAAAAGCCAAGGCGGCGCTGGCTTGAGCCGAAAGTTGACCGTTGACGGTTGACCGTTGACAGTCAACGGTAAACAGTCAACAGTCAACACAATGGACCTCCGGGCTCACATAGAAGAAGCCAAGACTCGCTTAAAGTCCGACTTGAGTTCGGCTACCTCCAAGGATCTCCTGGCTCAAATCCGAAACCGCTACCTCACCGGCAAGGAGAGCGTCCTCCGCGGACTCTTCAGCCTTCTCTCCAAGGTTCCGCCGGACAAGAAGGGTGAAGAGGGCAAGACGCTCAACGCGTTCAAGTCGTACGTCGAGATCGAGATCGAGCGCGTCCAGGTCGAGCTGGGGAAGGGCGCGGAAACCGCCGAGGACCCGACGCTGCCCGGGAAGATCCCGCCGCTCGGCCGCCGTCACCCGATCTACAAGACCTGGGAGGACATGGTCGAGGTCTTCGCTCGGCTCGGATTCGACGTCGCGTATGGGCCCGAGATCGAGCACGAGCGCAACAACTTCGAGAAGCTGAACATCCCGCTCGACCACCCGTCGCGCGACGCGTTCGACACGTTCTACCTCGAGCGCCCGTGGCTCCTCCGGTCGCACACGTCGCCGGTCCAGATCCGGACGATGCTGCGGGAGAAGCCGCCGATCCGGATCGTCGCGCCCGGCAAGGTCTTCCGCCCGGACAAGGCGGACGCGAGCCACCTGCCGTCGTTCCACCAGGTCGAAGGCTTGATGATCGGCGAGGACGTCACGTTCGCGCACCTGAAGGGGATGCTGCTGCTCTTCGCGGAGGCGATGTTCGGCGCCGGCACGAAAGTCCGGTTCCGCCCGAGCTTCTTCCCGTTCACGGAGCCGAGCGCCGAGGTCGACATCTCGTGCATCCTCTGCGGCGCGAAGGGCTGCCCCGCGTGCAAGGGGAGCGGCTGGATGGAGATCCTCGGTTCGGGGATGGTTCACCCGAAGGTGCTCCAGGACTGCAACATCGACCCGGAGAAGTACACCGGCTTCGCGTTCGGGATGGGTGTTGAACGAATCTGCATGCTCCGTCACGGCGTGACCGATATCCGGTACTTCCTAGAGAATCACTTCAGATTCCTGGAGCAGTTCTGATGTGCGAATCTCGAATCTCGAATTCCGAATCTCGGTTCCTTCGACGAGCTGTTTGGAGGATCCCGAGATTCGAGATTCGAAATTCGAAATTCTGCCCAAGGGACTAGATGAAAGTTCCGCTCAGCTGGCTCAACGAGTACGTCGACGCGGGCACCGACGCCGCGGCGGTGGCGCGCGCGCTCATCGGCCTGGGCATCGAGGTCGCGTCGTTCGAGAACGGAGTTCTCGACCTGGAGATCACCTCCAATCGCGCGGACCTGCTCTCGATGATCGGCGTCGCGCGCGAGCTCGCGCTCCTCGGCCGCGCCCGCCGGCCGAATCCGCCGTCCGACATCGCGGAATCCGGCCCGACGGGCGACGTGCCCATCGAGGTGAAGGATCCCGCCTTCTGCCCGCGCTACATCGGCCGCGTCGTTCGGGGCGTGAAGCCGGGCGGATCGCCCTCCTGGATGCGGGAACGGCTGGAAGCCGCCGGCATCCGGTCGATCAATGTCGTCGCCGACATCACGAACTACGTGATGCTCGAGTGCGGCCAGCCGCTCCACGCGTTCGATCTCGCGAAGCTCAAGGGCGGGCGCATCATTGTCCGGCGCGCGGCGGCGGGGGAGAAGATCGTCGCGATCGACGGCAAGGAGTACACCCTGGCCGCGGCGGACGGCGTCATCGCGGACGCCGAACGGCCCGTCGCCGTCGCGGGAGTCATGGGAGGGCGTGATTCCGAGATCGGCGCGGGCACCCGCGACATCCTGCTCGAAAGCGCGATGTTCGAGCCCGGATCGGTGCGCGCGACGTCGCGGCGCTTGCGCCTTCCGAGCGAATCGAGCTACCGT
Source organism: Planctomycetota bacterium (assembly GCA_035762525.1). Classification (GTDB taxonomy): domain Bacteria; phylum Planctomycetota; class MHYJ01; order MHYJ01; family JACPRB01; genus DASRJF01. Next base: position 3,323 of record DASTON010000092.1, read on the forward strand.
TTCGAGCGGGGCGTGGATTGGGAAGGCGTGGAATGGGCCTCGCGCCGGGCGGCGCGCCTCCTGGCGGAGCTGGGCGGCGGCCAACCCGCGCCCGGCGCCGCGGATGTCGCCTCCCGCCCGCCGAGTGCCGCCAGGACCCGCTTCAGGCCGGTGCGGTTGAAGCGGGTGCTGGGCTTGGCCGTTTCGCCTGAGAAAACCGAAGAGATCTTCCAGGCGCTGGGGTGCAAGGAAGCGGAAGGCGAGATCGTTCTTCCCGCTCACCGCCGCGATCTGAAGTCGGAAGTCGACTTGATCGAAGAGATCGCGCGAATCGTGGGATACGACAAGATCCCGACCGACATCCACATTCCGGTGCGCGTCGCGCGGCCCCATCCCACCGATCCGGTGCGGAAAGAGATCCGCGAGACGCTGGCGGCCTCGGGCGCGTTCGAGGTGCTGACTTCGAGCTTCGACGACGCGAGCGCCCCCGGCCTGCTCCCGATCCGCAATCCCGACGGGCACGTCGACCGGACGCTGCGGGCGTCCCTCGCGCCGTCGCTCCGCGCCGTCCTAAGGACGAACGAGGGAAGCCGCGAGCCGCTGCGCCCGGTTTTCGAAATCGCCAAGGTCTACCGGCGGTCGGAGGGGTTTCACTCCGATCCGGAACTGGGCCACGACCAGTCGCCGTTCGACGAGCAGGAAGTCCTTGGGATCGCGGCGCCCGGGGGCTTCTCCGAGGCGCGGGCCCTCGTTTCGAGAGTGCTCACCCGGTTGGGGATTTTGGGCGAAACCCAGGTCTCTTACAACCGACAGGGGCCCTGGGTCGTGGCCGAAGCGGACTTCGCGTCCCTCGCGAAGTCGGCGACGCTCGTCCGCAAGACGCGGCCCCACTCGATCCAGCCCGCGGTCGTTCGCGACGTCTCGATGATCTTCGATGAAAAAGTGCGGTGGGAGCAGGTCGAGGCGATCGCGCGCGCGGAGGCGGGGCCGCACCTGGTCTCGGTCGGGCTCTTCGATCTCTTCGACAAGATCGGAAAGGGGAAGAAGAGCTTCGCGTTTTCGCTGAGGTTCCTGGCGCCCGACCGCACGCTCACCGGGGCGGAGATCGATCCGCTCGTCGAGCGCGTCCGGGCCGCGCTCAAGGCCAGGCTGGGCGGCGTCGAACGGTAAAGGCGTTCTTAGAACCTTGATGCCCGATGCGGGGTTGCTATAAGATCGCGTCGTTCTCTTGGGGTCCCCATGGAAGATAAAGCCCGGCTGGGCCGTCTCCTCGTCGAGTCGAACCACATCACCGAGGAGCAGCTCCGCATGGCGACGGATTTCCAGAAATCCGTCGGGGGCAATCTCGGGGCCATCGTCGTCAAGCTCGGCTTCATCGAGGACCACCGGCTCATCCAGTTCATCGCGAAGGACCAGGGCCTGCCGGTGATCACGCTCGACGACATCGTCCTGCCGCACAACCTCGTCCGGCGCCTCCCGAAGAAGCTGATCGAGAAGCACCAGGTCCTGCCGATCCACTACAAGGACAACGTGCTGACTGTCGCGACGGCGGATCCCTACGATTACGAGGCGATCGAGGAGATCCAGCTGGCCCAGGACTCGAAGATCGAGATCAACCTGGCCTCGCGGTCGGCGATCCAGAAGTGCATCTCGGAGCTGTTCAGCGGAGGGGCCGCGAGCAAGGGCCCCGACGACTACCGGCCCGAGCGGCCCGAGGCCGAGCCCGTCCACCGCGACGCGCCCATCACCACGCACCGCCATCTCCCGAAGGTCAGCAAGCTGTTCCTCCACGAGGCGCTGATCCCCCTGCTCATCCAGAAGGGGGTCATCAGCGAGGAAGAGCTGATCCGCAAGGCCCGCGAGATCGAGGCGGCGGCCGAGGGTCGTTGAGCCCCGCCCCATGACGCAGGTCAAGGTCCGCGAGCTCAGCCGGCAGGTCGCCGCCGCCCTTCGCCAGAGCGAGGAGCGCGGCGCGCGCGTCATCGACGCCTTCATCGCGGCCCTCAAGGGCGCCATCGCCTCGGGGCGCGTCGTCGAGCTTCCCGGGTTCGGCCACTTCTCCATCACCCAGAAGGACGACTCCCCGTGGCCCACGTCGGTGCGGGCCAATTTCGTCTCGGAGTTCGGCGCGCGCCTGTCGGAGTCGGACTCCGGCCGGGCCCAGGCGATGATCACGTCGTTCCTCGACGTCGTGAAGAACGAGATCATGGCGGGGAAGCGCGTGAGCCTCGAGGACGTCGGCGTCCTCGAAGTGAAGTACGAAAAGCCCAAGATCGAGCAGCACCCGACGGGCCACCGCCTCATCCGGCCCGCGATGACCGCGCTCGTCTTCACGCCGACGAAGCTCATCCTCACGTTCGAGGGCGAAGCAAAGCTGGTCTTCACGGCGTCCGACGAGATCCGCAAGCGGGTGGAGCAGGTGCGGTCGTCCGCGATCCTCCTCCTCGTCAAGCAGGTCGACTACTTCAGCAAGACGCTCGAGTACTACTTCCGCACGGCGAACTGGGACATCGACGTCCTGACGGACACGCAGGCCGCGATGAAGCGGATCGAGACGGGGAAGCCGTACCTCGCCATCGTCGAGGGAACGGTCGCCGAGCACCAGAAGTTCTGCGTGTCGCTGAAGATGAAGAAGGAGACGACGAACACCCCGCTCATCGTCCTCTACGAGAACGCGGCGTCGTACGACATCCCGACGGAGCTCATGGTGACGGGCGACGAGAACCTGCCCCAGCCGTTCGAGTTCCGCAACCTCCTCGAGCTGGCCGACAGCGAGATCGTGCGGGCCGCGGAGGAGGAGCTGATCTTCAAGCAGCAGATCAACCTGCAGCTGCCGACGGACGAGGCGCAGATCGAGCGCACGATCGAGCTCATCCACCGTCTGCTCGAGGGGAGCGAGCTGGACGAGCAGGGCCAGGTCGCGCTGGCGGCGGCGTTCCGCGAGGCGGTCGTGAACGCGGCGCAGCACGGGAACAAGTACCGCAAGGACCGGCCGATCGAGATCCAGTACCTGCTCGACAGCGAGAAGATCACGATGGTCGTGACGGACCAGGGATCGGGCTTCAACCACGACCAGCACCTGCGGCAGGTCGCGTCGCGCGACGCGATCACCGCCGCGCGCGGGCGCCACCTGCAGGGCCGGATGGGCGGGCTCGGCATCATGATGATCCTGCGCTGCTGCGAGCGCGTCGAATACAACACGCAGGGCAACCAGGTCACGCTCACGAAGTACCTGCGCCCGCAGGCTCAAGCGCAGGCCTCCACCCAAGCTCAAACTGCATAGCTTCGAGCCTCTGGCTTCCAGCTCCCTGCTGGGCTGCGAGCTTCAAGCTTCGAGCCCACAGCTGTAAGCTTCGAGCTTCGAGCCGCGAAGACAAGATGAACGTTCAGAAAATCTCGTGGAGTCTCTGGGTGGGCGGCGTGATCGTGGTCCTCTTGAGCTGGACCGACGTCGTGTCGCGAACGGTCGGCTGGGTCGGCTTCGGCGTCGCCTGCCTCGGAGTCCTGCTCGGTCAGCTCGCGCGCCGGAAATAGGAGCGTCCAGAAGTCATGGCTCCTGACCATCCGGACTTGCAGGAAGCGGCGGCACACTACAAGGCCGGGCGCCTGGCGGAAGCTTCGGCCGCCTGCTCGGAAGGTCTCCGGAAGTCGCCCGCCGACGCGCCGCTCCACCAGCTGCTCGGAGGCGTGCTGCAGTCGCAGCAGCTCCTGGACGAAGCGATCGCGGCGTACGATCGCGCCCTCGCGATCGATGACCGGCTGACCGGCGCCTGGTACGGCTCGGCCTGCGCGCTCTACTCGAAAGGGGAGTATGCGGCGGCGCTCGACCGCTTCGAGAGGGCGGCCGCGCTCGCGCCCGGGCAGGCCGAGGTGCATCACAACGCGGCCAACGCGCTGTACCGGCTGGGCCTCGTCGACGAGTCCATCGGACGATACCGGCGGTCGCTGGAACTCCGAGAAGACCTTCGCCCCCGGACCGCCTTGGCCACCGTGATCCCGGGCGGACCCGCGGCCGATCACGCCGCGGTGCTGGCGGAACGCCGCCACTGGTTCGAGACCTACATGCCCGCTTCGCCCGCAAAGCCGCTTCGCCCCGGCCTGGACGCCGGCGGGCGGCTGCGGATCGGTTACCTGTCCTCTTTCTTTCATGGCCGCAACTGGATGAAGCCCGTGTGGGGCCTCATCAACCGGCACGACCGGAACGGCTTCGAAGTGCACCTGTTCTCCGACGGGCCGGAGGGGGCGTGCGCCGGCTACCGGAGGGATGAACGGGATCGCTTCCACGACATTTCGGAGCTGTCGAACCGGGACGCGGCCGCGCGCATCGAGGCGTCCGGGATCGACATCCTGGTCGATCTGAACGGCTACAGCCGCCTGCCCCGGCTCGAGGTGGTCGCGCTGAGGCCCGCTCCGATCCAGGCGGCCTGGTTCAACATGTACGGCGCCTCCGGCATGGCGTGTTTCGATTACTTGATCGGCGATGTCCACGTCATCGATCAGGACGAAGAGAGGTTCTATTCGGAGCGGGTGGTTCGCGTCCCCGGCAGCTATCTCACGTTCGACGTAGGGTATCCGGCGCCAGACGTCGCGGATCCGCCGTGCCGGAGCGCGGGACGCCTGACCTTCGGGTGTCTCGCGTCGCAGTACAAGATTACTCCCCAGGTCATCGAGACGTGGTCGCGAATCCTGGCGCGGGCGCCCGAGTCGAAACTATTCCTGAAGAACTCGACGCTGGGATCCGGGGCGAATCGCGCCCACGTGGCCGGCCGGTTCGGGCGCCACGAGATTTCCGCCGACCGGCTCGTGATGGAGGGCCCGGCGGAGCATTTCGAGTTCCTCTCCGCCTATGCGCGCGTGGACGTCGCACTCGACCCGTTTCCTTACAACGGGGGCACTACGACCATGGAGGCGCTCTGGCAGGGCGTCCCCGTGCTGACGTTTCGAGGGGATCGATGGGCGAGCCGGCAAAGCGCGTCCCTCCTGCGGGCGGGTGGACTGGACGATTTCGTGGCCGCCGGAGTCGACGACCTGGTCGATCGGGCCGTCCGGCTGTCACATGACCTGGACCGGATTGCCGAAGTCCGCCGCGGCCTGCGCGCCCGCCTGGCGGCTTCGCCCGCGTGCGACACCGCCGCGTTCGCCCGCTCGATGGAAGCCCTCTACCGGGAATTCGTGGAACGTCGCGCTCGACTCGACTCGCGGCCTCGCCTACCATGACGCCTCATGAGCCCTGCCGTGTGGGTCCTGTCGACGCTGCTGGCCCTGCAGGATCCGGAATCCGCCTTGAAGGGTGTCGAGCGCACTGAGCACTTCACGATCCGATACCGTCCGGGCTCCCGCGCGGCCGCGGCCGTCGATCGGATCGCGGCCATGGCCGAGCGCGACTTCGAGCGCATCACGAAGGCTCTCGACGTCAAGCCGGAGGGCGGCCTCGAACTGCACCTCTACGACGACATCGTCGAGATCGCGGCCGTCACCGGCGTGAAGGGGACGGGCGGCTTTTCGGTCGGCAACACGAGCCACATTCCCTATGACAACGACCAGACGCGATTCCACGAGATGGTCCACATCATCGCGGTTCGCCTTCCCAGATCGGGGACCGAATCGCGCAATCTCTTTTTCGCGGAAGGGCTCGCCAACGCGCTTCTCGAGTTCGTGCACGGGGTCCACGTGCACGCCGTGGCCGCGTTCGAGTTGAAGCGGAAATCGCTGCCGGCCCTGGCGGACATGATCGGCGCGCCCGACTTCTACGCGTGGTTGGCGAAGCGTCCCGGGCTCAACGCCTACGACATCGCCGGAAGCTGGATGCGTTGGCTTCTCGACACGCACGGAGTCGAGAAGGTGAAGAAGTACTACACGGGCGCTCCCGCGAAAGACGTCTTTGGCTCGGACGAGGGGGATCTCGAAAAGGCCTGGCTCAAGCATCTGACCGAGTTCAAGCTCAGGCCGGAGGTCGAGGCCCTGCTCCGTCAACGCCGGGGCGACGAAGTCCTGCCGCCCGCTCTCTTAGGAAAGCCCGAGGATTGGAAGAAACTCGCGTTCCCCGGGAAGCTCGGCAAGGGATGGAAGAAGGCCGGTGACGCGGTGGAGGGCGTCAGCGAAACGGCGGACTGGAACATCCTGGCCCTGACCGCGAGTCCTTACAAGAACGCCGCGGTTCGCGCCCGCGTCCTGCCCGTCGGCGACTGCTACGCCGTCCAGCTGCAGCTCGGGGAGAAGTGCCAGGCCATGGTCATCCGCATCGGGACGTTCATCTGGAAGGAGGGCGGCGTCGCGCACAACCCCGGCGTCCAACTTTCGGGTCGACGCGAACTCGACCTGGTGCTGGAGCGTCGGGGCAGCGACGTCACGATCTGGATCGACGGCCTCAAGGTCCTGTCGGGCGTCGCGGGCGACGCCGCGGGGACCGTCGGCATCGGAGTCGCGGGGGGAACCGCCCGCTTTGAGAACGTTCGCGTTCGGGAACTGAAGTGATTTAGCTC
>DASTON010000093.1:0-5232 GCA_035762525.1 Planctomycetota bacterium
GCTCGAACCGGCCGAAGTCGCGCTCGCGGACCTCGACGAGGAAACGCGACGGCGACTCGGCAAAGAGCAGCGCCGTCTCCCCCGAGAGCGCCTTCACCGGCGCCTGCTCGAGGAACATGTTGAGGCCGAAGCCTCCCGCGAACGCCATCTCCGCCGCGGCGACCGCCAGCCCGCCCTCGGACAGGTCGTGGCACGAGCGCGCCAATCCCTGCGAGATCGCTTCCGCGAGGGCCATGAGCGTCTTGGGTCCCGCGACGGGATCGACCGCCGGCACGCGACCTCCGTCGAGTCCATTCACCAGGTTGAAGTGGGACCCTCCCATCTCCATCCGCGTGGTCCCCACCAGCCACAGGTAATTGCCCGGCTCCTTGAGGTCCATCGTGACGCACTTCCGGACATCGGCGATGACCGAGAGCGCCGAGATGAGGAGCGTGTGCGGAATGCGGATCGTCCTGCTTGCCCTGAAGGGTGGCGAAGCCTCTCCTTCAGCGCCCCCAATTCGGAACTCATTGTTGAGACTGTCCTTGCCCGAGATGAAAGGAGTCCCGTACGCCTTCGCGAAGTCGTAGCACGCCTGCGAGGCCCGCACGATCGCGCCGAGCGTCGCGGGATCGTTCGGATTGCCCCACGAGAAGTTGTCGAGGATCGCGGTGTGCGCGGGGTCGCCTCCCACGGCGACGACGTTGCGCAGCGCCTCGTCGATCGCGTTCGCGGCCATCTGGTAGGGATCGAGGTCGCCGTACCGGGGGTTCATCCCGCACCCGAGCGCGATCCCGCGATAGCTCTCCAGGCGCGGCCGCAGCACCGCGGCGTCGGACGGGCCATCGTTCATCGCGCCCGTGAGCGGCTTGACCACGCTCCCGCCCTGAACTTCGTGGTCGTACTGCCGGATGATCCACTCCTTCGAGCAGACGTTCCACGACCCGAGGACTTTCTTGAGGTCGTCCGCGTAGTCGGTCCGCTCGGGGGGCTTGGGATCGCTGACCTTCGGCTCCGCCCACGTCGCGACGCGCGGCTCGCGCGGCAGGCCGTGGTGGAGGAACTCCATGTCGAGGCGCGCGACTTCTTCGCCCGAGTACCGGAGCACGAGTGCGCCGGTCCCCGTGAACGCTCCGATCACCGTCGCCTCGACGTCTTCCGCACGGAAGACCTCGAGCAACTTCGCAACGTTGCCGGGAGGCGCCGACAGCACCATGCGCTCCTGCGCCTCGCTGATCCAGATCTCGGAATACGTGAGCCCCTCGTACTTGAGCGGGACGCGCTCGAGATCGACCTCCGCGCCGAGCGTCTCGCCCATCTCCCCCACCGCGCTCGAGAGGCCGCCCGCGCCGCAGTCGGTGATGGCGTCGTAGAGTCCGAGATCGCGCGCCTGGAGCACGGTGTCGATCACTTTCTTCTCGACGATCGCGTTGCCGATCTGGACCGCGCCGCCCGAGACGGTTTCGGAGGCCTCGTTAAGCTCCGCCGACGAAAAGGTCGCTCCGTGGATGCCGTCGCGCCCCGTGCGGCCGCCCACCACGACGATCTTGTCCCCCTTCTTCGCGCCCTTGAACGACAGGTCGCGCGGGATCAGGCCGACGGTGCCGCAGAAGACGAGCGGGTTGCCCGTGTAGCGCTCGTCGACGTAGACCGCGCCGTTGACCGTGGGGAGGCCGATGCGGTTGCCGTAGTCGCGCACGCCGGCGACGACGCCCTTGAGGATCCGCCGCGGGTGGATCGTGCCGGGGGGCGTCGATTTCGCGTCGGGCGGCCCCACGCAGAAGACGTCGGTCGAGGCGACCGGCTTGGCGCCGAGCCCGCATCCCAGGACGTCGCGGATCACCCCGCCAATCCCCGTGTTGGCGCCGCCGTACGGGTCGATCGCCGACGGGTGGTTGTGCGTCTCGACCTTGAAGCAGACGTTGAACTTGTCGTCGAACTCGATGATCCCCGCGTTGTCCTTGAAGACGCTGACGCACCACGGGCGCGCGAGATCTTCGGTCGCCCGGAAGACGGTCGACTTGAGGAGGTTCGGGATCTTCTCGCCGTTGAAAACGACGTCGGACGTCAGGGTCTTGTGCTTGCAGTGCTCGCTCCACGTCTGCGCGAGCGTTTCGAGCTCGACGTCCGTCGGCTCCCGCTCGATGCTCTTGAAGTGCGCCTGGATCGCCTTCATCTCGGCGACCGACAGCGAGAGTCCCATGTCGCGGCTGAGCGCGGCCAGTTCGGCATCCTTGAGTGAACGGAGCGGGACGTCGACTCGTTTGAACTTGTAGGCGGCGCCGAGGGCGAGGCGGTCGAACGCGCGGTCGCCCAGCGTGATTTCGTCCACGGCTTCGTTGCCGAGCACCTTGGCCGCGGCGGCGCGCAGGGCGTCGTCGCCGGGGCCGCCCCGGATTTCGTGCCGGAGGCCCGTGCGGACGGCGGTCGCGGTCAGGCCGAGATCGGCGATCGCCTTGCGCGCGCTCGCCTCGACGGGATCCATGACGCCGGGCTTCTTGAAGATGGTGACGACGCGGGCCCCCGCCGGAACCGCCGGAGGTTTCGAGGCGGGCGCGACCGTGAACGACTCGGAGACGGGGTCGGCCAGGATTTCGCGGGCGACGCGGTCGCCGGGGAGGTCGCCCTCGATCAGGTAGACGAACGACGTGCGGACGCTCTCGATCCCGTCGACGGGGAGATCGCGAAGCGCGGCCAAGGCGGAAGCGGACGGGGCATCGCCGAATTCGGGCCGGCAGGTGACGTCGACGCGCCAGAGCACGCGGGGGCCTCTCGGCAAAAAGCCACTTTATCAGAGAATCGAGGGACGGTCCAGAGGCCGGACGGGCGCTATACTGAAGGTGATGAGTGAATTGAACGCCCGCCTCGAGGGCTTTGCCCGGGAGCAGCTCACCCAGGGCAAGGGGACGATGTCGATCGTCCATGAGCTCGTGCGCATCGGCCACATCGGCATAGAGGACGCGCGGGCGATCGTCGAACAGGTGCGGCCTTCCGTAATGCGCGAGGCTCCCCGTCGCGGCCGCAGCGCCTTGCTGTTTGGCGTGCTGATCCTGATGATTCCGCTCTCCATCGTCGGCACGGTCCTTTTCAGCGATTTCGCCAATTCTGGCTTCATCAGCCAGAAACTGTGGATCGAGGGCCTGTGGATGCTCCTCTTTCCTCCTATGTTGTTCTTTGAAGGGGTGGGCCTGGTCCTGATCGCCCGTGGCTTGTCCGCAATGAGGCGCTCCAAGAACACCTTCACACCCGATGCCCCGGGGGGCCCCGTCGGCACGGGTCTCTGGTGGCGCGCGGATCCCTTCCAATGGAAGTAGTTCCCGCGGCGAAGGACCTCGTTCAATTCGCCCGCCAGGAATTGGAGCAGGGACGGGGCGAGTGGTGGATCGTCAGCGAGATGGAGAAGCGCTGGCAGATCGACGAACCCAACGCGCGGGCGATCGTGGCGGCGGTGTCGCCCGCCGTGTATCAATCATTCCTCAGGCGTCGCCGGGTCTACCTGATCTGCGGCGTCCTCCTCATGGGGTTGGGGGCGATCCCCCCTTATTACCTGGGTTCGCAAGCCGCCCTCTTATCCGCGATGGTCGTGGTGCCGGGCGCCGCCTTGATCGCCTACGGCTGGCCCGGATTGAAGCGCCGCCCGCTGGGCGACGCTCCGACCAGCATTCCGGGGGCGATGAAACCCTTCCGGCCTCCCCTGCTCTCGAGCGATCCGTTCGAGTGGAAGAAATAGGTCATGACGACCTTCACGCCGCAGATGGAGAGCTATGTCCGCCAGCAGCTCGCCCTCGAGAAGGAGCCCTGGTGGATCGCCACCGAGCTGGCGCGCATGGCCAACGTGGAACAGTCCGTCGCACGCGGCTATGTCGACGGCCTGGCCTCGGAAGTCCGGCCCCGCATGGCCTGGGGCTACATCCCGATGCTCCTGGCGGGACTCGTGGCGCTCGCGACAGGCCTCGCCCTTCTTTACTTCGGGATCCTCATCATCGCGTGGCTCATGATCCCCATCGGCGTCGCGGTGACGACGTCCAGCTTTTACAGCTGGCGCCGGCTCCGCCGGTCAAGTTCCAAATAGAACGTACACACGGCCGGCCGCGGCGACCCCCTGCGAATGGCCTTGCATTGTTTCTTCGCGCGCTTCGATAATATGAGGTTGGACATTCGGAGGAAGTGAATGGCCGAGTCCATGCCCGACCCCCGCGACTTCGAGAAACCGCTGCTGGAAATCGACCGGCGCATCGCGGACCTCGAGAGCGTCCAGCGGAAAGCGGGCGTCGACATGTCGGGCGAAGTCGCCAAGCTCAAGGAAGAGTGGGAGCGAGCCGCCCGCGACCTGTACTCGAAAATCACGCCCTGGCAGCGGGTCCAGCTGGCCCGCGATCAAAACCGCCCCGAGGCGACGGACTACATCCAGATGATCGTGGAGGATTTCGTCGAGCTCCACGGCGACAAGGCGTTCGGCGACGATCCGGCCATCATCACCGGCCTCGGCAGGATCGGCGGCCGGCGCGTCATGTTCGTCGCGCAGCGCAAGGGGAAGACGACCAAGGAGCGGATGCAGTGCAACTTCGGGAGCCCCCACCCCGAGGGCTACCGCAAGGCGCTCGAGAAGATGAAGATCGCCGAGAAATTCGGCCTCCCCGTCCTCTCGATCGTCAACACGCCGGGCGCGTATCCCGGGATCGGCGCCGAGGAGCGCGGCCAGGCGACCATCATCGCGCGCAACCTCTTCGAGATGGTGCGTCTCGAGACGCCGATCATCAGCGTCGTCATCGGCGAGGGCGGCAGCGGCGGCGCGCTCGGCATCTGCATCGCGGACCGGCTGTCGATTCTCGAGAACGCCTATTTCTCCGTCATCTCGCCGGAGGGATGCGCGTCGATCCTGTGGCGCGACAGCGCGAAGGCCGCGCTCGCCGCGGAGCTCCTGAAGCTGACGCCCCACGACCTGGTCGGCCTGGGCATCATGGACGAGGTGATCCCCGAGCCGCTCGGGGGCGCGCACCGCAATCCGGCCGCGATGGGCGAGATCCTCAAGAAGAAGCTGATCGAGTACATCGACGAGCTGTCGGGCATCCCGGTCCCGAAGCTGCTCGACCTGCGCTACCGCAAGTACCGCAAGATGGGCCAGTACGTCGAAGTGGAATCGGCCAAGCTCGTCCCCGCCCAGGCGTAGCGCCCCTACTCCTTCGCCCGCAGCGACCACTGCCACATTCCGGACATCGTCGGCCGGTCCAGCGGATGGCCCAACTGCCTCGC
>DASTON010000094.1:0-8322 GCA_035762525.1 Planctomycetota bacterium
AGAGGCAAGCGCCGAATCATGAAACTCAAGGAGCTGGACGGGTGGCCTCCGACGCTCAAGGAGTCCTACAGCTCCCAGAAGGTGTTGGGGCCCTCGTCCCCGGCGCTCCTGAAGCGCTGCATGCTCTTTTCCACGGTCGACGGGCCCGAAGCCTATCTCTCGGTGGTGGTCGACTACCAGGGCCGGGACTGGCACGCCATGATCACGGAGCATCCCGCGCCGATGCTCAGGCGGATTGAAGCCACGCTCAAGGGACACGAGGGGCAGACGCTAGCTTCACTCGGAGACCTGGACGTAGTGGAGTAAGACGAAGAGTCCTAGGTCCCAGGTCCGACGGCCGACGTCCTAAGTCAAAGTCCGAAGTCCGAAAGCTGCTCAGTCGGGGGAACTGAGATCGGCGATCACTTCCCTCACCCCCACCACGACGCGGGCGCACCGGTCGTAGTCGATCTTGTCTGGCGTGTCGCTTTCCAGGTGATAGTGGCGATACCGGAAGGGCGCCGTGTCCGTCAACATCACGGCGGAGTATCCCTCGTTCCAGAAGGACTCGTGATCGGACCACCCGACGCCGGGCAGCCACGACGGCAGGGCGGCGCCTTGCGAGGGAAATTGCGCGTGTGTCCGGAATGAGGAGACGACGCGTCGTACCAGGGATCGCGATCCGAGGTTGCCCACGATTCCGACGAAGTTTCCCTGGGACGGATAGAAAAGCCCCACCGGGAATGGATACCGCTGGCTGCCGTCGCGGTCCGAATAGCAGCCCAGCGTTTCCAGGCTGAGCATCGCGACGATATTGTCCCCTTTCTCGCGGCACCGCTTCGCGTAGACCCGGCTTCCCATCTCGCCCGACATGAAGAACGGCGTCTCCTCGTTGACGAACGCGACAAATCGGAGCGTCCGGTCCTGGGGATGGCCGGCGAACGAGGCGGCGAGAGCCAACAAAGCGGCCGTCCCGGTCGCATTGTCGTTCGCGCCCGGGCACCCGAAGACCGAATCGTAGTGGGCCCCGACGACCACGATCTCCTCGGGCCGGGTCGCGCCGCGAATTTCCACTTCGAGGTTGTGTCCAGTCCCCACTTTCGCCGGCACGGCCTGGCGGACCGATGCCAGCCCGATCTCCTTGAAGCGCGACTCGAGGTAGGCCGCGGCATTTTTCAGGTTTGACATCGTGAAGAGGTTGCGTTCCCCAATCGTCCCGGCCAGATGCTCGACGTCGCGCCTCAACTGGGCGGAAGTGGACGTCTGCTGAGAGTCCATAGGGGGGAGCGGGTCCGACCACGATTTGCCGGGCATGGACATCATCCAAGCGGAACATCCGGCCATGAAGGCGATGAGAAGTGCTGCACTTGCCAACAGCTTGATGAGCTTGCGGGGTCGCCGGCGTTCCGGGGTCTCATCGGCCATGATGATGAGACGCGCGGCGGGAGCCAACCGGACAGGAAAACCTAGGGCTTCTGCTCTTTCGCGTCCTTCGCGTCCTTGGCGTCTTCCTCGTCCTGGAACTTCTTCACCTCGGAGCGCTTTTCCTGGTAGGTGCCGTTCGCCTCGGTGTAGTTCTTGAACGTCTTCTTCGAATCGATCTTGCCCCAGATCGAGTTGATGGCCGCCAGGGTCGTCTTCTCGAGGTCCGCCTTGCGCTTCCGCTTCGAGTTCTTGTCGTCCTGGCCCTGGTTCGGCCCGCCCCCGCCCGGGACTTCGGGGCCCGGGTCGCGCCCGTCGTCGTCGCGGATCCGCTCGAGTTCGGCCAGGAGCGCGAGCAGCGGCCGCAGCATGCGGACGCTCTTGATGACTTCCGTCGCCTCGATGGCCGCCCGGGCGATGGACGTGTCCGGCTCGTTGTAGAGAATCTGGAGGTCCATCGACTTTCCGAACGGCGCGATGTCCCCGAAGCTCCGGAGGCAGCGCTTTCTCAGGTCGAACACGTCGTTATCCTTCGCCCGCTCGTCCTTGGCGTGCCGGAACAGCGCCTCGCAGGCGGTCGTGTCCTTCCGGTACTCCTTGAGCGCCGCGGCGGCGTCGATGCGGACCTTCGCCGGCAGCTTGCTGTCAAGGATCGAAATCAGCTCCGTCCGGATGAGCTTGTGGGGCTTGGCTTCCTTCAGGATCTCGATCGCCTCGGTGAATTCATCCTGGGTGCGGGCCTTCTTCTTCTTCTCGGTGTACGTCTTCAGGACGGCCTTCGCCTCGTCGTCGGCCTTCTGTTGCTCCTGCTTCTTGAGGTCCTTTTCGTCGTCTTGCACAGCGGCCGCGGGCAGGAAGATCAGCGCGGCGAGGAGCGCGGCGGCGAATCGGCCCATGTCGGAACCTCCTGATGTCTTAGCAATGGAACGACAGGGGGTCTTCCCGGTTCCCAGTTTCCGGTTCACCAGTATGCGAGAAACCCGCCCCAAGACAAGAGAAGAGTCCCACGTCCCATGTCCGAGGGCCGACGGCCGAAGTCGAAGAGTCCTGCGTCACGCAAAGAGGCCGAGGTCCCGAGGGGAGTCACGGCGTTCGGTCCTGGCGATCCTCTCCGACCAGCGCCTTTTGGATGTCGGCCCGGTACTCAGATAGGAGGCGTTCCACCTGGATGTAGATCACGATGCGGATCTTGGCGTTGACCTTGCTCCAGATCAGCTGCAGGGCCTCGCGGACCGGCTGCATGAGCTCCCGCTTCCGCCTCAGCTTCACATGGTCTACTTTTGGCGGCCGCGGGTTCGGGCCGCGGTCAATGTCATCATCCCGGATCCTCTCGAGCTCTCCGAGGAGGGAAACCAGGGGCCCCAGCATCCGGACGCTGCGGATCCTTCCCGCGGACACCACCGCTTCCCGGCAGACCCAGACGTCCGGGTCCGAAAACAAGGCTTGGAGGTCCGTCGACCTGGCGTGGGGGGCAATGGCGCCGAATGCCCGGAGACACCGCTTCCGGAGTTCGGACATCTCCCTTCCCCTCCCTTCGTAGGCGCCCGGGATGAGCGCGTTGCAGGCGGTGCGGTCCTTCGCGTATCCGCCGAGGGCCTCCGCCGCTCCGAGTCGCAGGTCGGGATGCAGGCGGCTATCGAGGACGGAGATCAGTTCTGAACGGATCAGCGGGTGGGGATTCGCCTTCGTCAGCTGCAAGATCGCGGCTTTGACTTCTTCATCCTTGCGAGCCTTTGCCCGCTTATCTTTGTAATCCTTGACTACGGCCGCGGCCGCCTCATCCGCCGCCTGCTTCGCGGGATCCTGGACTGCCGCCCACGAGAGCAAGAGCGCGCCGATCGTTGCGATCATTGTCATTGAAACGACGCGGGCCGAACCGCGGCGCGTCGGAGCGTATGCTGTCCGTGTGGGAACCCTTCCTAAACGCCCTCTCTCGGAATTGCTCCCCATCGCGGAAGACCTCGTGGCGCGGCTGGGCCCCTCCTGCGAGAGGATCGAGATCGCCGGCAGCATCCGGCGGGGGCGGCCCCTCGTCGGCGACATCGAGCTGGTCGCCATTCCCCGGTTCGAAGAGCGCGACCGGCCGGCGCAGGGAACGCTCTTCGGCCCCGAGAGGCCGTCCCGGAAGGAGCGCGCCAGCCTGCTGTGGGACGCCGTCGACGCGCTCGGGGTCGCCTGCTCCAAGCGCGGCCCCGTCTACCGCCAGTTCCAGTGGCGCGGCGTGCGGGTGGACGTCTACACGTGCGAGCGCGGCAACTGGGGCTGGATCCTCTTCCACCGGACCGGGCCCGGCTACCTGCGCGCCAAGATCGGGTCGATGTTCGTCGACCGCGGCTACGCGGCCGTCGACGGCTGGATCTGGGACGCGCGCGGCTTGTCGATCGACCGGGTCCCGACGCCCGAAGAGGAGGACGTATTCCGGCTTCTAGGCATTCCCTATCTTCCGCCGGATCGGAGAGACCAACTCAAAGCACCAGAACCCAAGAGCGGTAAGAGCGGTGACAGCGGTGAATCGACCTAGACCAACCGCTTTCACCGCTCTTGCCGCTTTAACTAGACCGGCGAAAGCACCTGGGGAACATCGTTCCTGGGGTTGTTGACCGTGGTGGCGATCGCGATCGTCTCCAATTTGGGAACCGGCGCGTCGTCGAGCGGCTTCATGAGCGCCTTGGGATCGGCCGGATCGGCGCCCAGCCAGTCCGCCCACGACGCGCGCGGGAGGATGGCCGGCATGCGGTCGTGGATCTTGGCCGCCGCGCCCTCCGCGGGCCGCGTGATGATCGTGCACGACTGGATCTCGTCGCCCTTCTCCGGCTTCCACCGCGCGCACAAGCCCGCGAACCCGAGGATC
This sequence comes from Planctomycetota bacterium, assembly GCA_035762525.1. Taxonomy (GTDB): domain Bacteria; phylum Planctomycetota; class MHYJ01; order MHYJ01; family JACPRB01; genus DASRJF01. Next base: position 4,253 of record DASTON010000094.1, read on the forward strand.
TCGTCGCGCGACTTCGGCCGGAGCATCGTCGGCGTCTTCTTCTCGCCCTCGCGGCGCCACTCGAAGAAGCCGTCCGCGAGGATGACGCACCGCGCCGAGCGGAAGGGGCGGGCGAAGGAGGGCTTGGAGGCGACCGTCTCGAGCCGCGCGTTGATCATGCGGTTGCCGATGGCGGGATCCTTCGCCCAGTGCGGGATGAGGCCCCACCGCCGCGGCTCGATCGACGTCGCGCCGTCGGCCGAAACGACGGCCAGGACGTCCTGCGTGGGGGCGATGTTGTAGCGGGGGCGCCACGACTCGGCGCCCGGCGAAAGCGGGAGGCCGAGCGCCTGCGCGATTTCAATCGCCCGCCGGGCGAGAAAGAACCTACCGCACACGGGGCGCGCCGTTGCCGAAGCGGGACACCCACTTTTCGGCCACCTGCTTCAAGTCGACCTGCGTCCCGTTGCCGGGCTTGAAGTAGTGCTGTTCGACTTCGGCGATCGACGAATCCAGGTCCCCGGCCGCGTCGGGCGGCAGCGGCGCCTCCGCCTTCATTTTCCGGAGCAGGGTCAGCACCGAGAATGGATTCACGTCCGCGGGCAGCCGGTACGCCGACTGGATGGCCACGGGACGATGGCGGCGGCGCCACGCGACGAGCCCCGCCGCCAGTCCGGCGAGAACCACGGCGGCGGCGACGATCCACTTCCACGGAGGGCGCGCCCGGCCGATCGCGTAATCGAGCTCGACGTCGCGGGCCACGGACGAGAGGTCCGCGTCCACGTAGCGCTGGTACACCATCTCGGCGCCCTCGATTCGCGTGCCGCCGAAGCGGAACGACTTCTGGCGCGGCGCGTCGGGCTTCGCCTTCATGTCGAGCGTCCAGATGCGCTCGGAAATCGCGGCGTTCCTCTCGCTCTCCGCGTCCATGCTCGCCACGGAGACGCCCGGGTCTTCCGTCTTCGCGATCTCGAACCCGCCCGCGTTGAAGTCGAGGAGATCGCCCAGGTCGGGCACGAGCCCGTGGGCGCCCGCCCGCACTTCGAGCGTGAGCTTGCCTTCGGCCAGCTTCCGTTCGTCCAGCGTCTGGACGATCTTGAGCTTCTCCATCGGGCGGCGCGGGCTCGCGGCCGAGGCGTCGATCGGGATCTTGGCGGACTCGATCGGCAGCACCGCGAAGCCGGACGTGTCCATGAAATCGAGGTCGATCCGCAGCGGCGGGATCGCGTCCACCTCCGGGCCCTTCGTCTTCAGCAGCAGGTAGGCGTAGGGCGTCACGCGCCATCCCGGCTCCGGGTCGCCGCGCGACTCGATCTTGTCCGAGTGGAAGACGACCGAGATCACCTCGAACCGGTCCTTCAGCGCCGCGCGCGCCGTCTCCTCGAACCGGTCGCGGTAGTCCAGGGGCGGGCGGCCGAAATTCCAGTACCACCCGCCGCTGCTGTTCTGGTTTTGCAGGTACTTCGAGAATCCGCCGGACTCGCGCTCGATCTCCTTCGTGTGGCGGATGTCGACGAACACGCCGAAGGGTTTCCCGGACCCGACGACGGTCGGGCCGTCGACGCGCGAGGTCAGCCGGATCTCGCGGACGATGTCGCCGTAGTAGTCGAAGACCTTCTTCGCGTCGCGGGCCGTCTTGTGATCGCCCACGATCGAGAGCCCCGCCTTCAGGTAGCGATGTTTCAGCTCGGGCTTCACCGCCTGGACGCGGGTCTGGAAGGCGACGGCGAACCGCCCCATGTGCTTCTCGGCGGTCTCCCCGGGCAATCCGAGGATGTGGGACTTGATGAGCTCCTGCTGCTTCGGATCGTCGGGCTGGTCGGTTTTCAGGGACGCGAGATCGGCGGCGCCGAGGCTCGCGTAGAACCAGATCTCGTACACCTCGGACTTGTGGTCCGTCTCGGGCAGGGTCGGGACCGCCTTCGCGTACAGGTCCGCGGCCCGTTTGAACGCGGCGAAGGCCGCGTCGCGCCGTTCCGCGAACTCGGGCGTCTTGTCGATCTCGGAGTGGTAGTTGTTCTCGTCGAACGAGAGGGCGGCGAGCGCGAGGGTGAGCTGCCAGTGGTCCGCGTGGCGTCCCATCGCCTGGCCGAGGATCTCCTGGGCCATCGCATAGCCGCGGACGATCTCGGCCTGGATCTCCTTGTCCTTGCGCTTGGTCTGCTTCTGCTGCTGGATCTCGGGGCGGCGCCAGAGTCCCGCCAGGTTGGCGCGGATGGTCTGCACGAGCTGGGCGACGCTCGCCGGCTTCAGCGTGTCGAGCGAACCGAACACGCGGTCCAGGTCCTCGGCCCGGAAGACCTCCGACATGCTGTGGCTCGTGGTGAACGCGTTCACCACCAGCGATTCGTCGAGGTCTTCCTTGAGCGGCAGCGCGCGCAGGCGCTTGATCCACGACGCCAGCTCGTCCAGGTTCCGGATCTGCTGCGAGCGGGAGAGGGGGATCCCGTCCGTGCGCGGGTTGTACCCGTAGATGTACATGTACCGGTTCGTCCGCCGGCGGTCCGCGTTCGGATCGTGGCTCGTCGTCCACGCGGTCAGGAACTCGTGCGCGAGCTCGCGGGCTTCCCGCGGATGGGTCGGCGCGATCCGCTCGATGTTCTCGAACGCCTTGGCCTCCTCGCCGCCCTTGATGTAGAGCTGCGCGACGATGATGTCGATCTTCGGCCGGAGCGACGCCTCGACGATTTTCATCCACGCGTCGCCCGGGCGGGTTTCGAGCACGTCGGCGGGCGCGATGATGTGCGCGGGCATGACCTTGCGCGGCCCGCGGTTGCCCACCCAGTAGACGTTGCCCCACTCGTCGTAATCCCAGCTTTGCCAGATGAGCTGGGCGACGGCGGTGCGCGTCGCCTCGGCCTCGCGCAGCCAGCTCAGGACGAAGACGTTGAGCGCCCCCGCCCACTCGTCCGCCTTGGCGGCGTCGCGCTTGAGGAGCGACTCCGCGGCGAGGCTCTGGAGCCGGAGGAGCGCCAGCCGTTCGATCACGTCCTTGTGGCGGTTCTTCGACGACAGCGACCCCGACGCCGTCAGGATTTCGATCCCGAGGTCGGGCCGCTTTTCGAAGCTCTCCTGGACCCACGCCTTGCCGAGCGCCTCGCGCACATCGGAGACGAGCCGGAGGGCGCGCTCGAGCGCCTCCTCCCGGACCGCCTTCTCGACGTCCTTGAGCCCGAGGATCGCCTGCGTCGCGGTCCATGCCCGCTCGAGGTGCTCGGTCTGCTTCTCCTTGTCCTTGTCGCGCATCGCGAGGTGGTGTTTCGCGAGGAGGTTGAGCGTCTCCCCCTCCCCCGCGGCCTCCGCCGCCTCGATCGTCGGGAGCAGGAGCCCGCACTCGGCCATCCGCTGCGCGGCGATCAGCAGGCGGACCGCCGCGTTGCGTTTCGCCGGATCGGCCCCGCCGAGGCGCTCGGTGCCGGCCTTGAGCCGCTCGACGAGGGGCTCCATCAAGTTGCCGCGCGACAGCGCCATGCGGAGCATCAGGCCCAGCTTCTCGACCGCTTCGACGTTCAGCGGAGCGGGCGACGCGTCGGCGAGCGCCAGCACGTCCTCGGGCGTGAGGACGTTCTGCTCGGACCGGCGCGGATCGAGCGGCTGGGGCGGCGCCAGGAGGCCCATCTGCATCGCCAGGGCCATCCAGGGCTTCGGCTGCTCGGGTTGGACCATGTGCGGCATGAGGAGCATCGTCAGGAGGTGCTCGTGCGCCTTCGCGCCCGATTCCGGCTTCAACTCGGCCAGCCAGGCCTTCACGCGGGCCCAGTCGCCCCGCGACACGTCCCGGCGCAGCTGCGCCAGCTCGATGTCGACCTCGCGGGCGTTCAGATCGTTCTTCGTGAACCAGCGGTTCCCCAGGGCCCGCCGGATCAGCTCGCCCAGCGGCGGATCCTTCGGGGGCGGCTCCGGCGGGCCGTGCAGGGCGAGGAGCACGGCCGACTCGCGCCGGTCGAACCGGCACTGGAGGAATTTCTCGAGCCGGACCTGGTCGATGGGCTTGATCTCGAGCGCGGGGGCGGCGGGCGGCGCCGGAGGCCCGGGAGGGCCGGGCGGCCGGGGCCCCGGCGGGCCGGGCGGGGCGGGCGTGGCCTCCTGCA
>DASTON010000095.1:0-3660 GCA_035762525.1 Planctomycetota bacterium
GGCCAAGCTGAAGAAGGCCGTCGAGAAGCAGCGGCTCGTCCGCGACAACCTCGAGCTGCGCCGCACGATCGACAAGCGGTTCGGGTTCCAGGGGATCATCGGCGCGACCGCGCGGATGAAGCGCGTCTTCGACATCCTCCAGCAGGTGAGCCCGTCGTCCGCGACGGTGCTGATCCTCGGCGAAAGCGGCACCGGCAAGGAGCTCGTCGCGCGCGCGATCCACCAGAACAGCCCGCGGCGCGGCCACCACTTCGTGCCCCTCAATTGCGCGGCGCTCTCCGAGAGCGTCCTCGAGAGCGAGCTCTTCGGCCACGTGAAGGGCGCGTTCACCGGCGCGACGTACGACCGCAAGGGCCGGTTCGAGTACGCGCACGAGGGGACGCTCTTCCTGGACGAGATCGGCGACCTGCCCCCCTCGGTCCAGGTGAAGCTCCTGCGCGTCCTCGAGTACGGCGAGGTGTTCCGCGTCGGCGCCAACGAGCCGGTCAAGGTCGACGTCCGCCTCCTGTGCGCCACGAACAAGAACCTCGAGGCGCTCATTCGCGAGGGAAAATTCCGCGACGACCTCTACTTTCGTCTGAAAGTAGTGACCGTCGACCTTCCGCCGCTCCGGGAGCGGCTCGACGACCTCCCGCTCCTCGTCGACGCTTTCGTGAAGGAGCTGTCGGAGTCGCACCGGAAGTCGATTTCGCGGATCACGCCCGAGGCGCTGCGCCTGTTCTACCAGTACCCCTGGCCGGGCAACGTGCGCGAGCTGCGCAACGCGATCGAGAGCATGATCGTCCTGTCGAAGGACGACGTCCTCGACGTCGACGACATCCCCGATTTCATCACGGCCAAGCGCGGTCCCATGCCGGCGGGTCCCGCGTCGACGGACGATGGCGAGGGCGACGGCGCCTCGCAGGGCGTACACCTCGAGACCGCGGAGAAGGAGCTGATCCGCCAGGCGCTCGCCTTGTCGCTAGGCAACCGGGAAAAGGCGGCGCAGCTGCTCGGAATCGGCGAACGAACGCTTTACCGGAAAATCAAGCGCTTCGGACTCGGATAACCCATGCCCCGGTTCACCATTTCGCGTCACTCGGGCGCCCCCGATGGGAAAGATCACTTCGACCTCTTCCTCGAGCGCGGCGGAACGCTCAAGAGCTGGAGATTGCGCGACACGGAGTTCGCCGAGACGTCGCCCGCCTCGGAGGCTCCCGACCACGACCTCAAGTACCTGACGTACGAAGGCAAGCTGAGCGGCGCCAAGGGGAGCGTGGCGATCGTCGACTCCGGCGCCTGGATCGAGGACTCGTGGTCGCCGCAGGGAATCCAGGCGGCGCTCTCGGGAAAGCGGATGAAGCGGCGGATCTGGCTGGCGCCCAAGGCGGCGGTGAAGGATCCCGGCTGGGGATGGTCGGTCGAGGACGCGACGCTCGCGACGCGGCGGCTGACGGCCGCGCTCCTGCGGCAGCCATCGCCTGAGCCGCCTCCAACGCGCGAGCTCGAGGGCCCGGCGCGGAGTCTCGATGAGGAAGAACGCACCCTCGTAACGCTGGCAGACCAATTCATCAAGGCCGCCCCGGTGGAATGGTCCCGCGTGAAGACCGACGGAGATCTGCGGGCCCAGATCACGAGCGCGCTCGCGCGGTGGCGCCACCCGTGGCTCCTGGCGGCCGAGCATCGCGCCACGATCGTGGACGAGCTCGCCAAATCGATCGCGCCGTCGCGTGCCTGAATGCTGCTTTATACGGATCAGGCGAGGCGAATCGCCGTCGCGGTGACCGTCCTCGTCGCCGTTTCTGTCGTCGTTTACATCCTGCTGCTGCCGCGCCACACCCAGACCGAAGCGGGCGTCATCGGAGTCGTCGTAAGGCCGGATGGAGCGCCGATTGGAGGCGCCACCGTGTTTGTGCTCTACAACCCCTATGAGGATGCCCGACGTGCGACGTCCGTTGCCGCTCGCGCCGCAACTTATGCAGAAGGGACCTTCGCGACGTCCGGTCTTCAGTTTCGAGAGTACTACCTCGTCGCCATCCATCCGGACTATTGCGACAGCGAGGGAGTGGAAGTATGGGTTACGGCCCAAGGTGTCAACGGCGTCCGCGTGGCCTTGCTCGAAGGCGGACAAGTCACGGGTACGGTCGATCCGTCCCAAGGCCCCGTGGCAAACCGTGTCGTCTCGTTGATGAGCCACCAGGGAGGTCGAGGATGGGCCCGGACGAAGACCGATAGTGGCGGGCGATTCCAGTTCGACAAAGTCATCGCCCAGGACTACACCATCGAACTGAAGCCGCCGGGCTGGGGCACGTCTCAAAGTTCCGGACACTACGGCCCTCGCCGACAGATCCAGGTGCACGTCGGCCGGACCACCACCGTGAATTTTGGAAGGGACTAGGTTCTATAATTGCGTCGTGGCGAAAAAAGTGGCGGTCGCGATCCAGATTGCGGCCGTGCTCGTCTTCATCAGCATCAAGGTCCCCGTCGGCCGAAAAAGCTCCGCCTCTTGCCTCGACTGCGGCCTGACTCGCTTCCAGAAGTCGTACTTCGGACGCGTCACGATTCGAGATGACCGAACGGCCCGGACGGAGTGGTTCGACCGGCGGCGCGGACGACACCAGGAGCACCGCTGGATGCCGGACGTCTTCACGTACGAATTGAACGTGTGGCAGACCACGATCGGGTATGGGACGTCGCCCGGCTATGACCCCATCGGATTCGAATCGGGCCTGTGGAGAGCGCTCAATCGCCTTGAGCCGCTGAATCTCGATGTCCCCTTCCATCGGGAACTCACGCGAGACGACCGGGAGCACCGGATGGCCGCGACAGCGACGTACCACTGCTTCAATCCCCGCTGGACGGACGTCGAGGTGCTCCAGTGGTGGGATAAAACCCAAGCCTACTTGGCCGATCCTGCGCTGTGGACCTACGATTTCATGTGGAATACCCACCCTTACGACAGGATTCCAAGACTAGTTCCGCCGCCCGATCCCCCGCCTCAATCCACGTCGCATCCGTAAACGTCTTGAACCATGTCGCCTGCCGGCGCGTGAATCTCATCGTGTCGCGCACGATCTCCTTCTCGGCCTCCTCGAGCGAGCAGCGGCCTTCGAGGTGATCGACGATCTCCCGATACCCGACCGCCGCCCTCCCCTCCTTCGACCACGGTTTCGCCAGCAGCCGGCGCACTTCGTCGACCAGACCCTCCTCGATCATGCGCCGCACCCGGCGCTCGACCCGCGACGCCAGATCCGTGCGGCGAAGGATGAAGACCTTCGCCTCACCCTTCGGGCGGTCGAACTGCACCTGGCGCGCGCTGATCGGCTCGCCCGTCTTGCGATACACCTCCACCGCGCGGACCAGCCGCTTGAGGTCGTTGGGATGGATCCGCTTCGCGGCCGCGGGATCGACGCTCGACAGCTCCGCGTGGAGCGCCGCGGGGCCCTCGGCGATCAGCTCGTCGCGCAGCACGGGATCGGCCGCGGGGCCCTCGAACATCCCGTACCGGTACGCCTTGTAATAGAGCGACGTCCCGCCGACGAAGAGCGCCCGCTTCCCGCGACCCTCGATCCCCCGCCTCGCCTCCTCCGCGTCGCGCACGAAACGTCCCGCGCTGTACGTTTCCGACGGATCGCAGATGTCGATCAGGTGATGCGGAACGCGCGCCAGCTCGTCGCGACC
>DASTON010000096.1:0-19092 GCA_035762525.1 Planctomycetota bacterium
GCCCAATCTGCCCAGGCGCGCGTCGTATTTCGAGGCCAAGGCCGACCCGCTGCCGGGCTCCACTTTCGGTTCCTGGCGGAGCGCGCCCAGCCAAGCCAGGCGGGCCAGGAACATCCGCTTCCATCGACCGCATGAATTCAACTCCCAACGATCGCGCCACGCCTCGTGCCGCCGCTTTTGATGAAGCCAGCCATCCAGGCTCATCACTCGAAAGGCGATGACCGGGAGCCAGGGCGACGTCGAGAAGGGCTCTTCGCAATTCTTGAAAAGGTCGCTCAACAGGAGGTGGTCCCGTCGGGGATCTCGAAGGCGCACGGTCTTGAATGTGATCGACTGCCCGGACCGCTCAGCATTCCGAGCGATGTCCAACACCTTGCGGGCGCAACGACCTCCGTCGAGATGCTCGTCATGCCACCCATCAAGCAGCTCGATCAGTTCGTCGAGGGTCTCGCAAGCCTCCACCTGCCGGCACGAGGGAATCGACGATGTCAGTTTCAGATTCGACTCGTAGTGAATCTCAGCCACCGTTTCAAAGACCGATTCATCGATCGGGAGATCCTTGACGCAGAAGGGATAGTGCTCAAAAAAGAAGTCCGCGACGCGCACGATCCGTTTCGGATCCGCGGCCTCCGCCTTCAACTCGCGGAGCGCCTCGACGAAGGCGGGCGCCAGGAGGTCGGGATCCGCGGCGGCTGCGTCGTACTTCTCGGCCTTGATGAGAGGAACGATGCGCCGGACTTCCTGTGAAACGGGAGCCCCGGCGCAGGCGGTGAGAAGAATCAGGAATCCGGCTGTGACTGCTTTCATCGACCTGTGATTCTAACTACGACTTCACGACGATGTGCGTTTTCCAGGCCCGATCATTGAGCTTCGGATAGTCGGTGCGGTAGTGCACCCCTCGCGACTCCGCCCGCCGCGCCGCCGCCCGCGCCATCAGCGTCCCGATCGTGACGAGGTTCTGGAGCTCCCACCCGGCCGGCGACTCAAAACCAATCTTCATCACGTACGACGCCCAGAAGCTCATCCGCTCGTCCGCCTCCGCCAGCCGCTTGCCGTCGCGTTCGATCCCGACCTCGCGCCACATCACGCTGCGCAGCGAGTTGCGCAGGTCGTCGAGATCCACCCCGTCCGGCGGCTGGAACCGCCCATGGAACGAGAGCGAGCGGACTCCTTTCGGCTTCGCGCGACGCGCCGCATGCAAGCCTGCGCGGCGGCCGCAGACGAGACATTCGAGGAGCGAGTTGGACGCGAGCCGGTTCGCGCCATGGAATCCCGTCGCCGCGCACTCCCCTGCCGCGTACAGGCCCGGCACGCTCGTGCGGCCGTCGAGGTCCGACCGGATCCCGCCGATCATGTAGTGCGCCGCCGGACGCACGGGAATCGGCCGCCGCTTCCAGTCGACGCCGAACTTCTCGCAGAGCGCGACGAGCCCCGGGAACTGGCGGAGCACGTCCTTCGCCGGGATGTGCGTGATGTCGAGGTAGACCTGCGTGTCGCCCGTCTTCAGCATCTGGCGGAGCATGGAGCGCGATACGACGTCTCGCGGAGCCAGGTCGCCCGCGGGATGGTAGTCCTTCATGAACGCGCGCCCGTTGCGGTCGCGCAGCGTGCCCGACGCGCCCCGCACCGCCTCGGTGACCAGCGCCCGGCTCGCGCCCGCGAGGTAGAGCGTCGTCGGATGGAACTGCATGAACTCGAGATCCATCAGCTCGGCGCCCGCGCGGTACGCCATCGCCAGGCCGTCCCCCGTCGCGATCGGCGGATTGGTCGTCTCGCGGTAGATCTGCCCCACGCCGCCCGTCGCCAGGATCGTCGCCCCGGCGATCGCCGCCCGCAGCTGCCGGCCGTCATGGAAGAGGACGCCGAGGCACTCGCCGCCCCGCGTCAGGAGATCGACCGCGAAACAGCTCTCGAGAAACGAGATGTTCTTGATCGAACGCGCCTTGCGGATGAGCGTTCGCTCCAGTTCGAGGCCCGTCTCGTCCCCGCGATGGAGCACCCGCGCGCGGCTGTGGCCCCCCTCCCGCGCGAACTGTAGGGCGCCGTCGCGCCGGTCGAAGTTCGCCCCCCACCCCATGATCTCGCGCACCGCGTCCGCCCCCTCGGCGATCACCGTGCGCACGACGCCCTCGTCCGAGAGCCCCCACCCCGTCGCGAGCGTGTCCGCGACGTGCGACTCGAGCGCGTCGTGCTCGTCGATCGCGGCCGCGATTCCCCCCTGCGCGTACCGCGAGTTCGATTCGATGATCTCGCGCTTCGTGACGACCAGAACGCGAGTTGCGGCCGCGGCCTCGATCGCCGCCCGCAAGGCCGCGAGCCCGCTGCCGACGACGATGACGCCGGCCTCGAGGGGCGGACGCAAGTGCCGCAGGTCGAATGGAACGAGATGCCGCGGGGTGTCGATCCTGAGAGGCTTCATTGATCCAGCAAGTTACGAGATTGGCGTCTCAAGCGCATCGGATTGCCCCATGTGACAAGCTCCCAGCTCCATGCTCCGGAGCTCCCAGCTGGGCTTCGAGCTTCGAGCTCCGGAGCCAGAGGCTTCAAGTTTCTTGCCTCAAGCTGGGGGCTTCGGAGCTTGGGACCTCTGGCTGAAAGCGTGCAGCTTCGGAGCCCAGCAGGGAGCTTCGTGGCTTGGAGCTGGAGGCTCCCCTAGACGGGCTTTTCCTCGGCAACGCGGCTGTAGAGGGTGCCGTTCCGGTGGCAGATGAGGAGCGCCTTGACGACATCTTCGTCGAACAACTTTCCCGCCCCCTCCTGCATCCGGCCGAGGAGGTCCTTGGGATTGGGGAACGCGCCGGAGCTTGTGAGCGAGCCGCCGGACATCCCCAGGTCGTCGAAGTGGTTGGCGACGATGATGATGCGCGCGAGGAGCGGCGTCTCCTCGTTCTTGATGTGGTGCGGGAATCCCGACCCGTCCGCGCGCTCGTGGTGGTAGCGGATCCCGGGCAGGAACTCCTCGTAGCCGTCGATGGCCGACACGATCTTCTCGCCGGCGTTGACGTGGGCCTCCTGGGGCGGCGTCTCGGCCGAACCGAAGGCCTCGATCTTGCCAACGTCGTGGAGCAGGCCCGCGAGGCGCACCCGGTCCGTCTCCTCCTTGGTCATGCCGAGCTGGCCCGCTATCGCGACGCCGTACTGGGCGACGCGGTCCGAATGGCCCTGCTTGCGCGGCTGGAGGGCGTCCACGACCGAGACGAGCGCCCGCACCGCGGTGACCAGCTGGTCGCGGAGGCGCCGGGAGGTCGCGCCGTTCGTGAGCGCGATCGAGAGCTGGAGCGCCGCGCACGTGACGACCTCGAGGTCCTCGACGCTGAACGGCGCGGTAGCCCGGCTCGTGTGGAAGTAGAGCAGCCCCTCGGAGCGGCCGCCGACCAGGATCGGGACCGCGATCACCGACTTGATCTTCTTGAGGACGACGCTTTCCGAGATGTTGAGCCGCTCGTCGAGCGCGGCGTCGGCGGTCAGGAGCGGCGTGCCGGTCTGGAGAATCCGTTTGGCGATCGTCTTGCTGACCTTCCGCTCGGAGCGGTCTTCGTCGCGCTCGTAGGAGGCCTTGGGAAGGAGGCGGCCCGACGACGGCTCGTTCATGAAGAGGTAGCCGTCGTCCGCGCCGATGTTCTCCGCGATCATCTGGAGCGACCGCTGGATCGACTCGTTGATGTCCTCGGTCGAAATCAGCGCCCGCGCCAGGTTGTGGGTGATCGTGATCGTGCGCGACCGGACTTCGTGGCTGATGACCTGGGTGGGCCTCCCCGAGGTGAAGGAACCCCGTTCGCGCATCCGGGTGGTGGTCTCGATCGGCTCCATCCCCTGCGGCGGGATCGGGTCGTCTTCGACGATTCGATCCTCGAAACTGAGGATGGTCCGGCCGATCAGCATCTCGTCCCCGGGCTTGAGGGCCTCCTCGGTCACCTTGATGTTGTTGACGAAGGTTCCGTTGGTCGAGTTCAGGTCGCGGACGAAGCAGAGGCCCCCGAGGCGGAAGATCTCGGCATGGGTGCGGGAGACCCCCTGGTCGAGAATCTGGATGGTCTGGCTTTCGTCGCGTCCGAGGGTGATGACGTCGTCCTTCACCTCGAAAACGCGGCCCTGGTTGGGACCCGTCTTGACGCGGATGAAGGGCATGGGGTTCCGAGTTAAAAGGGTGACGCGGAGGCCACGCCTGAGACAAACGACTATAGCTGACGGCCAAGGAGCGAGTCCATAGTGAACAACGGTTACCCTCCCGGAGCTTCCAGCTGCGAGCGCCCAGCTCCCTGCTGGGCTGCGAGCTTCGGAGCTTCGAGCCTGCAGCTCCAAGCTTCGAGCTGCGGGCTCCGGAGCATGTGGCTTGAAGCCCAGCTGGAGGCTGGAGGCATGAAGCTGGAGGCTAAGACGTGATCCGCCCATCCACCAGCTTGATCACCCTCCCGGCCAGCGTGGCGATGGCCGGGTCGTGGCTGACGATGACGAAGGTCTTGCCCGTCTCCTTCGACAGGCGGGTGATCAGCTCCTGGATCTCGCGCGAAGTGGCCGCGTCGAGATTGCCCGTCGGCTCGTCGCAGAAGACGATTTCTGGATCCCCCACAAGGGCGCGGGCGATGGCGACGCGCTGACGCTCTCCGCCGGAAAGCTGGTGCGGACGGTGATGGAGCCGCCCGCCCAGTCCCAGGTTTTGAAGCAGCTCCCGGGCGTGCTTGCGGTGGGCGCCGCCGACTTTGAACCACTCGAAGATCCCCGCCCGGATCATCAGCGGCACGAGAGCGTTCTCGAGGGCGTCCAGCTCCGGCAGCAGGTGGTACATCTGGAAGACGAACCCGAACTTGTGGTTCCGGACGTAGGCCTGCTCGCCGGGATCCATGCCCGACAGCTTCGCGCCGCGGAACGAGACCTCTCCCGCGGTCGGGCGGTCGAGGAACCCCATGAGGTGCAGGAGCGTGCTCTTCCCCGATCCCGAGGGCCCGACGATCGCGAGGATCTCGCCCTCCGCAAGGTCGAGCGACACGCCCTTCAGCACCTTGAGATCGGTCTCGCCGGTGCGGTAGACCTTTTCGACCGTTTCGACGTGCAGGAACTCCGTAACGGAGCTCATGAAGGGCCCCCAATCACTCGCCGAAGGCTGGGAGCTGAAAGCCGGAAGCTGGAAGCTGCGCTCTCGACAAGCTCACGTTTCCCCAGAATCACGCTCGCGCTATTCATCGCGGATCGCCTCGATCGGGTCCGTGCGGGCCGCGCGGATGGCCGGATAGATGCTGAAGACGACGCTCACGAAGAGCGTCGCCGCAACGACGATCGCGATGCTGTCGGGGTTGATCACGACGGGCACGCGGTCGAAGTAGTAGATGTGCCTCGGGAAGAGGTCGTAGCCGAGGAAGCGGCGGTCGGGGGTCGTCAGCGTGAGGGCGAGCGCGACCGAGCCCGCGCCGATGGCGCCGACGGTCAGGGCGGAATAGAACACCGTGCCCGCCATCCGGGTGAGGCCGCCGACCGCCGTGTCGTAGGAGCCTTCCAGGAGCCGCCGGATCAGGGCCCAGGCGATGGGCAGCCCGCCGGAGATCGCCGCGATCCAAATCCGCACGCCTCCCGCGATCGGCCAGTCGTATTCCCGGTGGGGCTTGAATTCCGGAGTCCACGCAAAGAACGTCATTCCCGCCGCGGCGAAGAGGACTCCCGCGATCGCCGCCCAGAGCAGGTCAAACCCGGTCCAGCGCCGGTAGAGGCGGGTCCACGAGATGACCAGCGCGACCAGGGCGCCGCCGTACAACACCAGGGGCCAGATCACGGAGGACGCCTGGTCGAGCCTCAATCCGTTCAATTCGCGCGAGGAGATCCGCACGAAATCGACGATCCCGTTGAGATTCACCGATAGGAGCAGGCCCATGCCGACTCCGATCACGGAGCCCACGAGCCCGCACGCCGCCCCGCTCAGGAGGAAGATCGACGTGATTCCGCCCGGCGTGCCGCCGAGCGACTTCAGGATGCCCACGTCGCGCGTCTTGGCCCGCACCATGAGCGTGTAGATCGCGATGATGTTGAAGCCCGCCACGATCACGATGCAGAAGAGGATGATCGACTGGATCCCCTTCTCCACTTCGACCGCGGCGAGAAGCGTGCTCCGCTCCTGCTCCCACGTGCGGATGCGGAACTTCCCGCACTGGCCGTACTCGTGGCGTTTCTCATCGGAGCACGCCTTCCGGTTGTGGAGCGCCTTGAGGATCTCCTCCGTCACGCCTGCCGCGTTCTTCTGGTAATCGTTGACGCCCACGGCCAGGACGTTGGCGTACGGCATCGGGGGGTCGTCGGGCCCGCCGGTGAACCGCAGGAACTGCTGCACGGACTCGATGGGCGCGAAAAGGAGCTTGGAGTCGTACTCCGCCATCCCCGACTTGAACCACCCGCGAATCTGGAATTCCTTCACCAGCCACATGGGGAGCGTGCTCCCTTGGCGCGCCGTCTGGAGCGAAACCTTGGGAACGGGGTACCTCGCGATCTCCGATCCCACGACGAGCACCGGAAGCTGTCCTTCCCCGGCCTTGAAGGTCGTGTCGTCGAGCTTCCCCGGCTCTCCCTTCGCGAAATACTCGGCCAGGTCGCCGGTGCCCTTTTCCTGCTTGGGATCGATGCCGACGAGCAGGAAATCGGGGAACCGCATGGACTCGCGGACCGGCTCCTTGCCGACCGTGTCCCCATAGAGCGGATTGGGCATCCAGATCAGGTATTCGAGCCGCGGGGCGCACCCGGTGACGTTCGGGATTTTCCGGATCATCTCCGCATGTTCATCCGGATCCATGATGACGATGTCGTGCGAGATGCTGCGGACGACGATGTCGGACTGGACGCCGCGGATCCGTTCCCTCATCGTGCGCGAGAAGCCGCCCATCACGCTGAGGACGATGATCATCACCATGATCCCCACCGCGACGCCTGCGATGGAGAAGTAAATGATGCGATGTGCCCTCAGGTATCTGAGGGCCATGAAGAGTTTGTACATGGGAACGATTAGCGATTGACGATTGACGATTCCCGAACGGCCGACTCCGAACCTAGTGCGACTCGCCGGTTTCCCTCAACTGGGGGAACAAGATCACTTCTCGAATGCTGGTGCTGTTGGTGAGCAACATCATCAGCCGATCGATCCCTATCCCAAGTCCGCCCGCCGGGGGCATCCCGTGCTCCAAGGCCCCGAGGAAATCTTCGTCAATCCTGCCCGCTTTCATCATCTCGTCGCCGGCGCCTTTCACTTGAGCGGTCAAGCGGTCCCTTTGGATCACCGGATCGTTCAGCTCCGTGTACGCGTTCGCGATTTCCATCGACGCCGCGAACGCCTCGAAGCGATCCGCGATGCCGGGCCGGCCGGGGACTTCGCGGCAGAGGGGCGTCATCTCGATCGGCTGGTTGCAGACGTACGTCGCATTCGTGAGGTGGGGCTCGACGTACTCGCCGAAGACCTTGTCCACGAGGTCGATGTGCGACAGGCCGCCGGTTTCGACGTGCTTCTCGCGCAGCTTAGCCCTTAGCGCGTCGTCGGACGACCCGTCGACGCCCGCGTGCTCCTTCAGAAGCTCGAAGTAGTCCTTGCGCGGCCACGGGGGCGTCACGTCGATCTCGCGTTCGCCGTACTTCAGCTTCGTCGAGCCGGTGAGTTCCTTCGCCAAGTGCGCGACGAGCGTCTCGACCAGCTCCATCATCGTGCGGAGGTCGCCATACGCGTGGTAGAGCTCGAGGAGCGTGAACTCCGGATTGTGGTTCGTGTCGATCCCCTCGTTGCGGAAGACGCGGCCGATCTCGTAGACCCGCTCGAGGCCGCCGACGAGGAGCTTCTTGAGCGGGATTTCGATGGCGATCCGCATGTAGAGGTCGCGGTCGAGCGCGTTGTGATGCGTGATGAACGGCTTCGCGGCGGCGCCGCCCGGGATCGCGTGCATCAGGGGCGTCTCGACCTCGATGTACCCCCGCCCGTCGAGGAATGTGCGCATCAGAGCGACGGCCTTCGCCCGCCTCAGGAAGAGCTTGAGGACTTCGGGGTTCGAGATGAGATCCAGGTAGCGCTTCCGGTAGCGGATCTCGGCGTCCGTGAGTCCGTGCCACTTCTCGGGAAGCGGCCGGAGCGCCTTCGCGAGGAGGGTCAGCTCCGTGGCGAAGATCGAGACCTCGCCGGTCTTCGTCTTTCCGAGGGTCCCTTTCGCCGCGATGAAATCGCCGAGTCCCGCGTGATGGAACCACGCGTGGGTCGCCTCGCCCACGGCGTCCTTCTTGACGTAGACCTGGATTTTGCCGGTGCGGTCGCGGAGGTCGAGGAACGTCGCCTTGCCGAAGCTGCGGTGGCCGGTGATGCGTCCCGCGACGGTGAAGGGCTTGCCCTCGGACTCGGGCCCGTATCCCGCGACGATCGGCCCGATGTGCTGCTGGCCGTCGAAGCGGTTCCCGAACGGCGGGACGCCGAGCTTCCTTAACTCCTCGACGTGCTTGAGACGTTCTTCACGTTCGTCGGACATAGGCGAGGAATACTATCAAACGGGGGGAATCACGAATTACGAATTACGAATCAAGCGATTCGAGACTCGTAATTCTTGATTCGTGATTCGTGATTCAAACCTATTCCCAGCCGAACTCCGCGATCTGGTACGCCGCCAGCGCCATCGCGGCGACGCACTGGGCCAGCTCGGTCGGATTCACCTTGTCGGGGGTGTCCGCGGGCGTGTGGTGGTAGTCGAAGTACGTGGCCATGTCCACGTTCAGGCCCAGGCACACGACGCCGTGCGCCTTGAACTGGCCGACATCGGCTCCGGATCCCCCTTCTCTCACGTCGTCGGCCTTCATGGCGGCCAGGGGCGCGACGTAGCGCCGCATCCGCTCGATCGCCTTCTTGAGGTATTCGGGATTCCGCTGCTCCATGGAGAAGCCGCGCGGCGCGAAGCCGCCGCTGTCGGCCTCGATCGCGGCGACGTGGCGGCTCAACTCGTCCTTGTGGTCGCGGACGTACGCCTTCGCCCCGCCGATCCCGTTCTCCTCGTTGGTCCACAGGACGACGCGGATCGTGCGGCGCGGGCGGAGGCCCATCCGGCGCAGCGTCGTCAGCGCCTGCATCGCGGTCACGCAGCCCGCGGCGTCGTCGTGCGCGCCCGAGCCCACGTCCCAGGAGTCGAGGTGGCCGCTGATGACGACGATCTCGTCCGGCCACTCACGCCCGACGATCTCGCCGACGACGTTGTGCGACTCCACCTCCCCTTCCGTCTTCGCCTCCATCATGAGGCGCACGACCGGCTTCTTCCCGCGCGCGCAGAAACGGGCGAGCATCTCCGCGTCCTCGATCGTGATCGCCGCGCCGGGGATCTTCACCTTCGCGTCGCCGTAGTTCATGCCGCCGGTGTGGGGCGTGCGCAGGCTCCTCGCGGTCACCGAGCGCACCAGCGCCGCGACCGCGCCGTGCTTCGCCGCCCAGGCCGCTCCGTTGACCCGGTAGGTCACCGTCTCGCCGTACTTCGGCCCGTCCTTGGGGTTATAGGGCGGCATCGCGTAGTTGAAGAGGACGATCTTGCCGCGCACCGCCTCGCCGAGGCGGTCCAGCTCCGCCTGGTTGGGCACGGCGACCACCTCGGCGGTGATCCCCTCAAGCGGCGTGCCGACCGAGCCCCCCAGGCCGAGGAGGACCATCGGCATCTCGCGGGGCTCCACGAGCGTCAGCGACTCCTGGCCCCGAACCCACTTCGTGACCATCGCCGGCTCCGCGCGGACGTTCTCGTGGCCGTCCGCCTTCATCGTCGCGACGGCCCACTCGACGGCGCGCTCGAGTCCCTTCGAGCCGCTCAGCCGGTGGCCGACGTCGTCGCACAGCTCCACGAGCTTCTTCAGGGCCCCGTCATTTCCCGCCGCTTCCTGGACGATGCGATCGCTGACGGACTTGACCTGTGAACCCGCGCAGCCGGCGAGCAGAAGGGCCAGGATCGACAGTCGAATCATGGCGGCGAGTATACAATTCACGAATGGATCGGCGATTCCTCAAGACGGAGCGGCTGACCCGCAAGTCGGATATCGACGCCTGCTACCGGACGGGGAGGCGAGTCGGGAGCAAGATCCTCCGGATCCACGCCCGGCCGAACGACCTGGCCGTCGCGCGGCTCGCGATCAGCGTCCCCGGCCGGCTCTGCGACGCGGTGCGGCGCAACCGCTGGAAACGCATGGTCCGCGAGGCGTTCCGCCTGAACAAGGAGGCGATCGGCGTCGGCATTGATCTGATCGTCGTGCCGACGCGGCCGCCGGGCGAGCTCAAGCGTCCGGAGGTCGAGGCCGCGCTCCTCGACGTCGTCCGAAGAGCCCGAGCGATACGTTGACGGAAGACTCCAATGTGCGATTTCTGATTACTGATTTCTGATTTCGGGCTCCTGATGTCTGATGTCTGATTCCTGATGTCTTACCAACACACAGAATGAAGTACCTGCTGATGGCGCCCATCAAGATGTACCAGATCTTCATTTCACCTTGGATGCCGCCGGCCTGCCGGTACCAGCCGACGTGTTCGCGCTATGCGATGGAAGCCCTGAGGAAGCACGGGGCGATCAAGGGGTCGTGGCTGGCGGCGCGCCGGATCCTGCGCTGCGCGCCCTGGGGCCGGTCGGGCTACGACCCGGTCCCCTGAAGACCAGTCTCCAGTAGCCGGTATCCAGTTCCCGGTTTCCGAAGCTGCAAGCTCGACGCTCTCTGAACTGGAAACGGGCAACTGGAAACCGGTTACTTCTTGGGCGGCGGCGGGAGTTCGAAGACGAAGATCACCTTCTTCCGCAGCACCCCCCTGTCCTTGCCCAGGGCGCGCGCGCGGTCGGCCATTTTCTCCGACTCCTCCTTCTCCTCGACCGCCTCCTTGTCCTTGGCGTCGTCGGGCTTGAGGTGGGCCTTCGATGCCTGGCTGTCCTCTTTCTTGAGCTTGGCGGCTTCCTCGGCGACGCGCTTCTTCTCTTCTTCGAAGGACCCCGGGGCCACGAGCGTCTCTTTCAAGGCCGCGAGGCGCTTCTCGAGCTCCTTCGATTCCTCTTCGCTCAATTCGATCTGGAGGTAGCGGTCGCGCACGAACGTCGTGCGCCCCAGCAGGGCCGCGCCCGCGACGGTCTGCCGCCTCTCGCGCTCCTTGAGGAACTCATCCACTTCGGCGCGCGCGAGAGCGGGATCGGGAGTGGTGATCCGGACGACCGGCACGGCGGCCTTTTGCCAGCGGTTTGCGAAGCGGTCTTCCTCATCGGAGGCCGCCTTTGCGCCCCCGGACCTTCCGGACAAGGCGGGCTCCGACGACTTGGGCGCCGCGGGCGGGGCGGGAGCCGCGGGCGGAGGAGCGGCTTCCGCCTGGGGACTTTCGGCCAATTCCTTGTGATCCGCGGGCCCCACCTTCCGTTCCGCCACGGCATCCATTTGCTTGCTGCGGGCCATCTCCTCCTCGCGGGGAGCCGCGGGCGTCTTGACTGCGGCCTCCTTCAGGGGCGAGGCCGGCTTCTCGGCGGCGAGCGCCACTTCCCTGGACGGGGCCTCGCGGCTCCGATCCAGCATGTAGACGGTTCCGACCGCGGCCAGGACCGCCGCGGCGGCGGAGGCGAGCCACGCCTTCCACGGCCGCCGCGCGGGACGGGAGGCGCCGATCTCGCGGATCACCCCCTCGGCGATCGACACCGGGGCGGCGGCGCGCGCCAGCGGCTTGAGCGCCGCCGAGACGCCCTTCATCGAGGCCAGGTCGCGGGCGCACTCCGAGCACGTCGCCAGGTGGCGCTCCACCAGGAGACGCTCCTCCGGCGCGGTTTCGCCGTCGTAGTGCGCGGCGATCAGGCCCTTTTCAAATCCGCAAACCATCGTTCATACCCTTCTTGGACTTCGGCCTCTGCGGCCTTCTGCCCTCGGCCTTCTGCCTTCAGCCAGAAGCCCTGGGTCTCATCTCGTGACTTCGGCCTCTTCGACCTCGGCCCTCGGCCTTCGGACTTTGGACTTAGGACTCTTCTCCTATCCTCCGATGCTTGGACGCGATTCGACCGACCCGGGTTCCGCCGACTTCATGACGATCCGCAGGACGTCCCGAAGTGACTCCCGCGCGCGGAAAAGGCGCGAGCGCACGGTGCCCTTGGGGATCTCCAGGATCTCGGCGATGTCGTCGTAGGACCGGTCTTCGAGCTCTTTCAAGATCAGGATCTTGCGCTCCTCGGGATCGAGCCGGTTGAGCGCCTCCTGCACCTTGCCCTGCGCCTCGGCGCTCTCCATCCGGTCGCCGGGGCGGCGATCGTCGGCGGGCTCGGCGGATTTCTCCCCGTCCAGCGAGGCCGCCCGTCTCCGCCCCCCTTCCCGCCGGAAGCTGACCGACTCGTTGAACGCGATCCGGTACATCCACGTCGAGAACGCGGAGTCCCCCTTGAACGAGTCGAGCCGGCGCCACGCGTTGATGAACGCCCGCTGGACGATGTCGCGCGCGTCCTCCGCGTCGCCGCAGAAACGGAGCACCGCGGTGTAGATGCGGTCCTGGTGGCGCACGACGAGCATGCCGAACGCGTCGCCGTCGCCGCGCCGGGCCCGCTGGAGGAGATCGCGATCGGAGGGGGCTACGAGCGGGCTCACGGCCGGTCTTTCACGCACCGGAACCCGACGTCGGGGTGCTGGAGGTCCGCGTCCTCGCCGAGCCGGTTCGACGCGCGCGCCGCGCCCACGCGGTGGAGGTACGAGCCGCCCTTGAGGAGCCGGCGGCCCTCGTGCGCGGTCGCGGTCCATTCCCACACGCTTCCGGCGAGGTCGTGGATGCCGAACGGGCTCGCGCTCGCGGGCCACGAGCCGACGGGCTTGTTCTCCGGGGCGCGTTCGACGGCGATCGAGGCCTCGATCGACTGGCACATGGGCTTCCGTTCGCCCGGTTCCGTCGAGCCCCACGGGAAGACGCGGCCGTCCACCCAGCGGGCGGCGTACTCCCATTCGTCTTCCGTGGGGAGCCGCTTCCCCGCCCAGGCGGCGAACGCCTCCGCGTCGGCCACCGAGACGTGGGTGACGGGATGGCGCTCGAAGCCGGGCCTGACGTCGCTCCCCGCCCACATCGGGCTGGGCGGCGGCTTCCGGCCCGCCTGCTGCACGAAGAGCAGGTACTCCTCGTTCGTCACCTCGTACTTGTCCATGAGGAAGCCGGGGCTCGTGAAGACGCGCTCCGGCTCGTCGGGCTGCTTCGCGTCGCCGAGTTTCACGCCCCCCTTGATGGTCGCGGGGATCGGGACGAGATTCGACTCGAGCATCTGCGTCGAGATCTCCTTGATCAGCGCCGCGCCGCCGGGATGCTCCGGATAGAACGACGACGCCATGCGCGCGAGCCTCGTGGCGCTCGAATAGCGCCCCTCCTTGAGCTCCGCCCTCGCCTTCTCCGCATTGAGGGTGAAGGCCTGCGAGGCGGCGGTGCGCAGTTCCTCGACGCGCCGGCGGGCGCGCGCATAGTCGGCGACGCTCTCCAGGACGGGGTGCTTCTTCAGGACGGCGTCGAAGACGGCGAGGGCCGCGTCCCATTTGCGCTGGGTTTCGTGCTCGCGGGACTCCGACTCCACGCGGTCGAGCTCGGCGAGCGCCTCTTCCCGGTCCTTGCGCTCCTTTTCCTTCGCGGCCGCCTCTTCCTGGCGCTTCTTCTCCGCTTCGGCGGCCAGGGCTTCCTCGGCGGTGAGCTTCCGCCGGCGCGCTTCCTCGATGCGCGCCAGGAGCGCCGCGGCGGCCTCCGCGCGCGTCGCCTTCGCCTGCTCCGCCTTCTTCGAAGCGTCGTCCCAGCGCCCCTCTTTCAGGGCGGCCTCGGCGTCCCGCAGGAGCTGGTCGGCGGGGTCGATCTCGGGCGGCTCCGGCGCCGGCGGCGTCGGAGGAGGCGTCGAGGGCGGAGCGTTGACGACCTCGGGCGCATCGTCGGGAGCGCGATGGGCCTGGACGATGAGGTACGTCGCGAGGAGGCCGACGAGGGTCGCCATCGCCGCGAGGGGCCAGATCCTGCGGCGCGGCGGTGCGGAATCGATGGGGTCGGTCATGGTCCGGTCATTATACGGGCGAGACTCCGGGAAGACCGGGCCCGGCTCGGGTTACTTCTTCTTCACGATCTTGCACTGTTTGATGGTGGAGAGGATGGCCTGTCCTTCGCGCGCGAAGAACTTCTTGAATCCCTCGGCATCGTACGAAACGACGACGACATAAAGGACGTTGGCGCTGACCGAG
The DNA here is from genome assembly GCA_035762525.1 of Planctomycetota bacterium. GTDB lineage: Bacteria > Planctomycetota > MHYJ01 > MHYJ01 > JACPRB01 > DASRJF01. The sequence continues at coordinate 14,176 of DASTON010000096.1, forward strand.
ATGTACTGCGTGATCTCGCGCTTGCCGTCCTTGGCGTCGGTGAGCGTCAAGCGCTGCATGTGGGCCCGTCCGAGCGAGGGGAGCTTGGCCTTGGGGTCTTCCTCCTTGACGCGCGCTTCCTTGTAGCTGGCTTCCTTCTGGTCGCCCTGCGGCTTGGTGAGCTTCTCCCGCTCGTTCTTGGCGATCTCTTCAAGAGGAGACCAAGACTCGTTCATTTGCTTGCCGGGGAGGCGGCCAACGATCACATCCACGGAGAAATTCTCGACCTTGTGGTACACGGACACGTGGGAGTTGCCCCAGAATTTTCCCTTCCCGACCTGGGCCTCCCACAGCTGATCCTTGCCGGGGCTGCGCGGGGCGCGGATCTCCACGCCCTCTTCGGTGTTCTGCGCGAACAGTTCGACCTTGTCCTGTGTGGCGGCCACGCCGGCCAGCACCACCGCGATCAGCCCCGCCCGAGCGATACGCACCATGTCCGTTCCTCCGATGCCCGTCGCCTTGTATTAAACCTCAGAAAACGGGGCAAGTTCCATCAATTCACAAGCCAGCTTTAAGCTCTAAGCTCAAAGCTTAAGGCCAGAGGGAGCCCGTACGGGCTCTTTCGGGCTTACAGCTTGGAGCTTAGGGCTTAAAGCTAGGGTGTCGGGTCACCCATGCCGTACTGCCTCATCTTCTCCCACAAGTTCTTGCGGGTGATCCCCAGGAGCCGGGCCGCCTCCCCCTTGTGATTGCCCGTGAAGTCGAGGACGCGGCGGATGTGGGCCGCTTCGGCCTCCTCGACGACCGACCGGAGGGCTTTCTGGGAGTCGCCCGCGGAGAACGCCGAGGTCTTGCCGGTCAGGGGGCGCAGGAGCTGGTCGCGCTTGAGCTCGAAATCCTCGCCGGCGAACGCGATCGCGCGCTCGACCGCGTGCTCCAGCTCGCGCACGTTGCCCGGCCATCCATAAGCCTGGAGCGCCTTCATCACGTCGGGCTGCACCTGGTAGGGCCGGCCCTTGCCGTACCGCTCGATGAAGGCCTCGACGAGGTGGGGAATGTCGCCCGTCCGGTCCCGCAGCGGCGGGATCTTCAGGCTGGCCACGTTCAGGCGGTGGAAGAGGTCCTCCCGGAACTTCTTGTCGAGGACCAGGTCCCACGCGGGCTTTTTCGTGGCGGCGATGATGCGGACGTCGACCTTGATCGTCTTCGTGTCGCCGAGCCGCTCCACCTGGCGCTCCTGGAGGACGCGGAGGAGCTTCACCTGCGTCTGGAGCGGCATGTCGTCGATGTCGTCGATGAAGATCGTGCCGGTGTTGGCGCGCTCGAAGCGGCCCGGGCGGTCCGCGCGCGCGTCGGTGTACGCGCCCTTCACGTGGCCGAACAAGTCGTCCTCGATCAGCCCCTCGTAGAGGGCGCTCGAGACGACTTCGAAGGGGCCGCCGCGTCGCGGGCTCCCGTAGTGGATCTGCTGGGCGACGAGCTCCTTGCCCGTCCCGCTTTCGCCCTCGATGAGCACGCTGATGTCGCTGCCCGCGACCGAGCCGATCTGCCGGTAGAGCTCCAGCATGCCCGGCGAGCTTCCGACGAGGCGGCCGAACGCGGGGCGCGATTCGAGCTCCTTGCGGAGCCGCCGGTTTTCGTCGCGCAGCTCGAGGAACTTCCGGAGCTTGTCCAGGCGGAGGACGACGTCCTCGTTGAAGAAGGGTTTCTGGATGAAGTCGAGCGCGCCGTCGCGGGCCGCCTGGAATCCCACCTCGCCGCTGCCGTGGGCGGTGATGACGAGGACGGCCGTCTCGGGGCGCAGTTCCTTGACCGCCTTGAGGAGCGCGAGGCCGTCGAGCTTCGGCATCCGGAGGTCGGTGACGAGGCAGTCGAACGCCTCGCCCTTCGCGGCGCGCAGGGCCTGCTCGCCGTCGGCGGCGATCGTGACCTCGTGTCCCGCGGCGCGCAGGGCGTCGCCGAGCGTGATCGTGATGGAGCGTTCGTCGTCGGCGAGGAGGACCTTCATTTGTTGTGAGGGCAAGAGTTCAGACTTCTGACTTCAGACTGCAGAATCCCGACTGAAGTCCCAAGTCTGAAGTCTGATGACTGCGCAATTCCTCCGCTCACGTGCCTTGACGGGTGCGTGCGCCTCCGAGGTATTCGACGACACGAGAGACGATGTCGCGGCCCGCGGCGGGCTTCGCGATCGCGGCGGCCGAGGCCCTCATTCTATCAAGGCGCGGGAGGTCCGCCATGAGTTCCCCGACGCGGTACTCGAGGAGGTCCATCGTGGCCGCCTTGACCGCGGCGCCCCGCTCCATGAGGTAGTCGGCGTTGCGCTCCTCCTGGCCGGGGATCGGCGAGTAGACGACGAGCGGCAGCGACCGCGCGAGGCACTCGCTGGACGTCAGCCCGCCCGCCTTCGAGATCATGAGGTCGGCCGCCTCCATGAAGTCGTGCACGTTGGAGACGAAGCCGAAGACCCGGTGCTTCCGGCGCGACTTTTTCCCGATCTTCTCGAGGCGCGTCTTCATCTTCTCGTTCTTTCCCGCGACGACGAGCAGCTCGAACTCGTTCGGCAGCGCGAGGAGCCGCTCGAGGGCCTCCTCCATGTTGCCCATTCCGAACCCGCCGCTCATGAATAGGACGACGGGGACTCCCCCCGTGAGCGAGAGTTCCCGCCGCACGACGTCGCGGCCGCGCGTGCGCGAGAAGGCCGGATGGACCGGGATGCCCGTGATGTGGATCCGGTCCGGCGGCGTGCCGAACTTCTCGATGAGCCAGCGGACCTGGTCGTTTCCGGCGAAGTACCCCGCGACGCCGGGGGCGATCCAGAAGCTGTGAACGTCGAGGTCGGTGATCGTCTGGAACACGGGCGGCCCCTCGGTCCCGAGGTGCGCGAGGACGACGTTGGTCGGCAGGAAGTGCGTGCTGATGATCGCGTCGGGCTTGAAGTCCTCGATGTGCCGGATGAGCTTCCGGTAGTTGAGCGAGTCGTACGTCTTCATGAGCTTGCGCAGGTTGGGCTGCTCCGAGCGCTTGCCCATCAGCTTGTAGAGCATGCCCCAGAGCGCCGGGGAGTGGCTCGCCATCCAGATGTAGCTCTCGGCGTAGAGCGTGCGGAAGACGCGGCCGGTGAAGGTGAGGGAATCGAACCACTCCGCCTCGACTCCCGCCTCGCGCGCGTGCTCGCGGATCGCCTCGGCCGCGCGATTATGTCCAGCCCCGGCCCCGGCGGACAAAACAAGAAGTTTGGGCATGGACCGAGTCTATGAACCCCACGTGTAAAGCTTCAAGCTCCATGCCTCGAAGCTCCCAGCTGGGCTTCGAGCTTCAGAGCTGCGAGCCAGAGGCTTCGAGCTTCCCAGCTGCGAAGCTCCGGAGCTTGGAGCCTCTAGCTTGTGGCTTGAAGCTTGGAGCCCAGCAGGGAGCTGGAGGCTAGAAGCTGGAAGCTAGGCATGACCAGCCTCTCTCCACAACTTGCCCATCACTCCGGCGAGGCGGCGGCAGACGTCGAAGACGGCGGGATCCGCAAGCCAGTAGTAGACCTTGCGCCCCTTTCGGCGTTCGGCCGTCGAAGCGTAGCGGACGATGCCGGAGATCTTGAGGACGCGGAGCTGGTTGACGATGGCGGGCGCCGACGCTCCGAGCTCCCGCGAGAGTTCGATCGGGCGGAGCTTGCCCCGGCCCAGCGCGAGGATGATCCGGTAGGCCAGGGGGTTTCCCAGGATCCGGAAGATGTGGGAATGGGCCCGGGCCAGTTCTTCGGCGCGCATACCTAGGTGTTATCGACCGATTTTCCGGAATCCTGCCGCCCGTGGCCCGACCCCTTCCCCCTCTCTCCAGGGCCGGGCCGCGGGTCGGAGGACGACGCGCGGGCTGGGTAATTGCTGTCTTAAGGCCTGCGGCGGAACACGGGAGCCGGTTTCCCGATGAGTCTCCAGGGCGCCCACGGCTCGCGGGCCGGGTTGGCCCGGACCGTCCGCAGGAGGCGCGCGGCGAGGCGGAGGAAAGTGAAACACGATTCGATGTCGCCGGGGGTGACCTTCAAACCGAACGGCCCGCGTCTGAAGCACGACCGTTTCATGGCTGGCCCCCGCGTCCGGTTCCGCGCCCCTACAGTTACAAATTTACGAATGCGTGAATTCGTAAATTGATGAATCGAAGTTTATTCCGGGCCGGAAGGGTTGTCAATGGGGAAACAGCGGAATTTCAGCGGGCCTGTTCCGTCAATCGTCAATCGTCAATCGTCAATCCGACATCATGGAATCAGCTCATGGATTGGAGGATCTCAGATCCCAGGTTCATCTGTCTCCTTTGATCAGTTCCGGCGGGTGGCCGATGTCGGCGATCACCAGGATTCCCAGGTGCGCCGCGGCGCCGGGCGAGAGGAAACCCGCCTTGGGCAGGCCCATCGTCACCGTGACGTCCGCCCGCACGGCCGCGCCTCGCGGCAGGCCCGAGTCCGCGTCCATTCCCGACGGAATGTCCACCGCGATCACCGGATGCTCCGCGCGGTCGAGCGCATCCACCGCTTCAATCATCGAGCGCGCGGGGCCGGCGACGTCGCGGTTGAGACCCGTGCCGAAAAGCGCGTCCACCACGACCGCGCGAGGCGCGGGAGTCCAGGCCTCCCCGGGCGCGATCACGCGGCCGCCGAGGAGCCTCGCCACCACGCGGCCGTCGCCCCCGTTCCGGCCCGGGCCGCACAGGACGTCGACGGGCCGCCCCGGCCAGCGGCGACGGATCTCCGCCGCCACCGCCCCGCCGGCCCGCTCCATGAGCGCCGATTCGGGGATGCCGAACTCGTCGATGGTACGGCGGTCGATCTCCGCCATTTCGGACCGCGTGACGTGTCTGCTCAAGCTCGAAGCCCTAAGCTTAGAGCCCAAGAAAGCCCGTACGGGCTCTGGCTTAGAGCTTAGAGCTTAAAGCTTAGAGCTTAAAGCTTAGAGC
>DASTON010000097.1:0-3993 GCA_035762525.1 Planctomycetota bacterium
TCCGCCTCGCGCAGCTCGGCCGCGCGGAGCGGATCCTGGTGGAGAAAGAGGCGACGACGATCGTCGGCGGGGCGGGCGACAAGAAAGCCGTCGCGGCCCGGACCGAGGAGCTCCGCGCCTCGATCAAGAAGAGCACGAGCGACTACGACCGGGAGAAGTTCGAGGAGCGGCTCGCGAAGCTCCTGGGCGGCGTGGCCATCCTCCGGGTGGGCGGCGCCACGGAGTCCGAGGTGAAGGAGCGGAAGTACCGGGTGGACGACGCGGTCCACGCCGTCCGCGCCGCCGCGGAAGAGGGCATCGTGCCGGGCGGCGGGGCGGCTCTCCTGCGCGCCGCCGCGGCCGTGGAGAAACTCAAGCTCGAAGGCGACGAGGCGACCGGCGCCCGCGTCATCGGCCGCGCCCTCCGGGCGCCCGTGGCCAACATCGCCCGGAACGCGGGCTTCGACGCGTCCGTGGTGACGCAGGAGACGCTGGAGGAGGCGCCGGCGCGCGTGTTCGACGCCATGAAGGGAGAGTTCGTCGACGCCTTCAAGTCGGGCCTGATCGATCCCGCGAAGGTTGTCCGCTGCGCGCTGCAAAACGCGGCCAGCGCGGCGTCCATGCTCCTGACGTCCGGAGCGGTGATCGTGGACCTCAAGGACGAGAAGAAGGCGGTCGCGGGCTCGGTGCACTAGGCACTGATGTCTGTTGTCTGATTTCTGATGTCCGATGGTAAACGTGGCTGAACAAAAGGATTACTACGAGATCCTGGGCGTCGCGAAAGGCGCGACTCCGGACGAGATCCGCAAGGCGTTCCGCACGCTGGCGCTGAAGCACCACCCCGACCGCAATCCCGGCGACAAGGAAGCCGAGAAGAAGTTCAAGGAGATCTCCCAGGCGTACGACGTCCTCTCCGACGACGAGAAGCGCAAGCAGTACGACCGGTTCGGCCAGGAGGGGCTCCGGGGCTACGCGACCCGCGATTTCGAAGGCGCGTCGTTCGAGGACATCTTCCGCAGCTTCGGCGACATCTTCGGCGGCGAGGGCGGCTTCGGCGACTTCTTCAACGTCGGCCGCGGCCGTCGCGGACCCCGCAAGGGCACGAGCCTCCGGGCCGAGATCGAGATCGACTTCCTCGAGGCGGCGAAAGGGACCGAGAAGAAGATCGACCTCCACCGCGACGAGCTCTGCGCGACGTGCTCGGGCTCGGGCTCCAAGCCGGGGAAGGGCCCCGAGACCTGCCGCAGCTGCGGCGGGCGGGGCGTCGTCATGCAGAGCGCCGGGTTTTTCAGCGTCCAGCGCACGTGCCCGACCTGCGGCGGCGAGGGCAAGCGGATCACGGACCCGTGCGACACCTGCCGCGGCCGGGGCACCCAGCGCGCGAAGCGCGAGATCACGATCAAGATCCCCGCGGGCATCGAGGACTCGACGCGGATGCGCGTCACGGGCGAGGGAGAGCCCTCGCGCGACGGCGGCCCGCCGGGCGACCTCTACGTCGACGTCTTCGTCCGCCCGCATCCGTTCTTCAAGCGCGACGGCGCGGACCTCCAGTGCGAGGCGCCGATCACGTTCGCGCAGGCCGCGATGGGCGCGGAGCTCGAGATCCCGACGGTCGAGGGTCGGTCGAAGCTCAAGGTCCCGCGCGGCACGACGTCGCACAGCGTCTTCCGCATCCGGGGCGAGGGCCTTCCGCACGTGGGAAGCCGGGGCCGCGGCGACCTGTATGTCCGCGTCGTGATCCAGGTCCCCGCGAAACTCACGAAGCGGCAGGAGGAGCTCCTCCAGGAATTCGCGAAGATCGAGCAGGAGACGGGCGGAAAGAAGGGGTTCTTCGACAAGTTCTTCGGTTAGCCATGGAAACTGAAAACAAGGCGGACGATCCCAGGGATCCCGGGACTCCGGCGCCGGAAGTGGATTCCGTCGCCGACTCCGTGCTCGAGGAGCTCCGCTCCGCGGGCGCGAAGGCCGCCGAGTACCTGGACCTCGCGAAGCGGACGCAGGCGGACTTCGTCAACTACCAGGCCCGGGTCCGGCGCGATCGCGAGGAGTACGTGCGGTACGCGGCGGAAGGGCTGCTCCGGGAGCTCCTGCCCGTCGTCGACGACCTGCAGCGCCTCACGTCGTCCGCGGCCGGCGTTCCGGCGCTCCTCGAAGCGGTGAAGATCACGGAGCGCGAGCTGCTTCGCGTGCTGTCGAAGGCCGGCGTGCGGCCGATCGAGACGGTCGGAAAGAAGTTCGACCCCGCCTTCCACGAGGCCGCGGAGATGGTCGAGGCGCACGCGGGAAAGGCGCCCGGCGAGATCATCGAGGAGGTCCGGAAAGGCTACACCCTGCACGACCGCGTCCTGCGGCCCGCGAACGTCAAGGTGGCGCGGGTGGTTTGAGCTTCCGGCTCCATGCCCCGAAGCTTCCAGCGGGGCTGCAAGCTTCTTAGCTTCGAGCTAGAGGCTTCGAAGCTACGGAGCTGTGGGCTTGGAGCCTGAAGCTCGAAGCCCAGCTGGGAGCTGGGAGCCAGAAGCTGGGAGCTGAGAACTCCTAGCTTGACCCCCTTGGGGTCCATCCTGTATAAGTTTTCTCCTTCTTAGTAGTCCATCCGAGGAGATTGCCCCCATGCCCACGGCCGAAGAGACCCTCGACCTCCCCGCCCTCGTCGCCTCCGAGGACGCGTCCCCGGCGCAGTTCGCCGAGGCCCGCCGCCAGATCCACTGCAGCATCGAGCGGCGCAGCGCCCTCGAGAAGCTCCTCGAGGAGTTCCCCTCGGTCGCCAAGAAGCTCTCGAGCGACAACAAGGCGGACACCCGCAAGGCCGCGATCCTCTGGGCCCTCGGGCGCGTGGAGGAGGCCATCCCGCTCTTCGAAGCCGCGCGCGCGAGCCGCGAGAAGTCCTATCTCCTCGGCCTGTCGTACCTCGACGTGGGGAAGGCGGACCAGGCCATCGTCCAGCTCAAGGAGGCGCTCGACGCCGACAGCTCGGATGCGTCCGCGGCCGCGGCTCTCGCCGAGGCCTACGTCCGGGCGAACGACTTCGACGCCGCCGAGAAGATCCTCGAGCGGCACCTGAAGAAGAATCCCGACCACGGCGACCTGCTCTACGTCCAGGGGCTCTCGCTCGACTTCCAGGGCTACCACGACGAGGCGGTTCAGAAGTACGAACGTGCGCTCGAGAAGGAGCCCGGCCACCCGCGGGCGCTCTTCCGCCTGGCCTATCTCTATGACTTGGGCGGCGAGGACGATCGCGCACTGGAGCTCTACGAGCAGCTCCGCCGGCAGCGGCCGATCCACGTCAACACGATGATCAACCTCGGGATCTTCTACGAGGACCGGAACGAGTTCGAGAAGGCCGCGGACTGCTTCCGTTCCGTGCTCGAGTATTTCCCGAACCACCCGCGCGCCCGGCTGTACCTGCGCGACGCCGAGGCGTCGCTCAGCATGTTTTACGATGAGGAGGCGGCCCGCCGCGAGGCGCGCATGGCGCAGGTCCTCGGCCTCCCGCTGGCCGACGTCACGTTCTCCCAGCGCGTGCGCAACGCCCTCCAGAAGCTCGGCCTGGCGACGCTCGGCGATCTCGTCCAGCGCACCGAGGAGGAGCTCCTCGAGATCCCGAACTTCGGCAAGACCTCCCTCCGCGAGGTGAAGGAGTTCCTCACGTCGAAGGGCCTCAACCTGGCGAGCGGCGGCGAAATCGCGGCCGTCGCCGGCGGCGAGGTCGTCGAAGGCGAAGCGCAGGACGAGGTGAAGAACCGCGCCCTCGCGGACTTCGAATGGTCCGGCCGCATCCGGAAGGTCTTCGAGAAGCTCGGCGTCGTGACGGTCGGCGACCTCCTGAACTACTCGGAGTCCGATCTCCTGAAGAGCAAGAACCTGGGCAGCACGAGCATCAAAGAGATCAGGCAGAAACTGGGAACTCTTGGCGCTGCAATGAGGGCCGAGTAGGAAACTGGACAGACATCAGACATCAGATATCAGTCAGAAGAAAGTAGTCAGCGGTCAGTAGTCAGTAATCAGTAATCCTCG
>DASTON010000098.1:0-5772 GCA_035762525.1 Planctomycetota bacterium
GGCCGGAATTTCCATCACCGGCCTCGCGTTCCATCCCATGGAAGGAGTCGTGATCGGCGGCCTGCTCGTTCTGGGCGTTCTCGTCGGGCTCCTGCCCGCCTTGAAGGCTTACCGGAGCGACATTGCGAAAGGGCTGATGTCGTGAGGAAGAAGTCCTTTGTCCCGAGTTCGGAGTTCGTGCTGGGTTCTTAGTTCGGTTCGGGGTTGCGGAAACCAAGCACCGAACCAGGAATCTAGAACGAACTCCGAACCATGAACCAAGAACTCCGAGTACTCCGTCGTATGATCTTGTGGATGCGTAAAGCCCTGCCGCTGCTTCTTCTGGCCGCGCTCGCGTCCTGCGAGAAGTCGAACGCCGCGAACGACGTCGCCGGCTCCGGCAAGGGCAAGACGGCCGCCGCGGAGGAGATCCACGACATCGAAATGATCGAATTCGGCAACTTCGACTTCATCGAGCGCGCGCCGCTTCCCGACCGGGTGAAGAAGTGGAACGGGAAGCTGGTCCGGGCGACGGGATTCATGAACCCCGGCCGCCAGGTGCGGGACGTGAAGGAGTTCGAGCTCGTGATGAACCGCGACTCCTGCTGCTACGGAACGCGCCCCCGCATGAACCACTTCTTCCAGGTCATCCTGGAGGGCGCGCCGACGGTGTACACGAGCGATCCCATCAAGGTCGTCGGCCGGTTCGTCATCGATGAGCAGTGGGACGGCGACTGGCAGCTCGGTTTGTACTGGCTCAAGGAAGCGAAGGTCGAGAAATGAGGGCGATCCTCGCCGCGCTGTCCCTGGCGGCCCTCTTCCAGGACGTCGCTTCGAAGATCGAGCAGGAAGTCTCCTACGCCAACGACCCCGAGAAGCTCCAGCTCCAGGTCCAGGCGATCGACCGGCTGAAGAAGCGGGGAGCGGAGGCGGTGCCCGCCCTCGTCGCGTTCGTCGAGAAGAAGGGCGCGAACGCGCTCTCCCTCGGCTGCACGGAGCTCTTCGGCGACATCCCCGACGCGCGGCTCGCGGATCTCTGCGCCCGCCTCGTGCAGGACAAGAACTTCTACTGGAGGCCCGCGGCGGCCCGCGCGCTCGCCGACCAGAAGTCCGCGGCGCACCGGGATCTCCTGCGGACGTCGCTGAACGACCGCCTCTGGGGCGTCCGCGCGGCGGCGGCGCTGGGGCTGGAGAAACTCGGCGACAGGGATTCGATGGCCGCGCTCAAGAAGGCGCTCAACGACGACACGTACGACGTCCGCGCGCAGGCCGCGAAGTCGCTCTACGCCTTCGGGGACGAGTCCGGCCTGCCGGTGCTCGTCGCGTCGCTGAGGTCGGAAGCGGCGTGGTTCGACATCGACTACGGCCAGATCGCCCGCGAGGACGCGTCCAAGTTCCTCGCGAAGATCTCCGGCGACGATTTCGGTTTCAAGGGATGGGATCCGGCGGACAAGCGCGAGCCGGGGGCGAAGCGCTGGGAGGCGTGGATGGCCGCGCGCCTCCCGAACTGGAAGGACGCGGTGCCGCCCAAGGCGCAACCGGTCGCCGACGCCGCGGAGTACGAGTTCGGATTCGAGCTCCGGTCGTGCCGGTCCGGGGACTATTACTTCCGGATCGACTCCCGGAACAACTTCGTCGTAGGATATTTCAACCTGACGCGGGCGCCCCTCTCCGCGGACGAGCGGGCGGCGTTCAACAGGCAGCTGCTCGCGGTCAAGGCGGTCGACCGGTCGGCGCCGTATGGGCGCGGCGGGTGCGATTTCGAGCAGTATTACCTGGCGGGGACCGGCGGACGGTTCGAGAAGCTGTGGATCGGGCTGGGCGGCCGGCCGCCCGAGCTGGACGGCTTCATCCGCCACTGCCACGAGCTGATCAAGGCGAAGTTCGGAGCCGCGGAAGCGGCCGAATTCAAGGAGCGGACGACGCCGTTCCGCGGAGTTGATTGATGGAGGGTTCCCGATGAACCTGCTTCTCATCCTGATGCTGCTGTCGCCCCAGGAAGATCCGTCGCTGACCGACATGCCCGAGGGGTGGGTCAGTGGAAAGAAGAGCGGATGGGACGGGGACTATCCCCCCGGCTGGCCGGAAAAGACGGACGAGGAGAAGAAGAAATTCCTCACGCAGTGGAACAACGCCAAGTTCCGCTACATCAATTTCATGAAGGGCGCCAAGGGGACGCCGACGGGCGGCGTCACCGCGATCCTCTTCATGCTCAAGGCCGTCAACGCGGGGCTCGGCATCAACCAGGCGGCGGACCTCACCATGTTCGGCCAGAACAGCAAGCTGAAGGAAGCCGACTTCAAGATCATGCTCAAGGCCGCCAGCTCGGTGTTCGGAACGGAAGTGCCCCACGGGGAAGCCGTGAACATCACCAAGGACATCGTGACGACGGGCCTCAGGGGCAGCGCCCTGGATCAGCGCGTCCGCGCCGAGATCACCAAGAAGAACCAGCAGCTCCTCGAGGCCAAGGCGAGGAAGGAAAAAGAGGCGAAGGAAAACGAAGGCAAGAAGGAAGAGGGCGACAAGAAAGACGGCGACAAGAAGGACGGAGGAGGCAAGAAGGAGTAGCTCCCAGCCTCAAGCTTCATGCTCCCAGCGTGGCCGCAAGCTTCAAGCTCCGAGCCCAGAGGCTTCAAGCTCCCAGCGTGGCCGCAAGCTTCAAGCTCCGAGCCCAGAGGCTTCAAGCTTCGAGCTTCAAGCCCACGTCAATCCTCAACCTCACTGCTTCAGTCATTCTTCTCAATTGGAATCGAAACCGGTCTTCCAGTAAGTACCGGAAGACGCGCGATCTCCTCCAATGCTCTCCGGGCGACACTGGCCCGGCACGAATGCGCCAGGATCTTCGCGCTTCCCCGCCCCGACGTTCCCGCCACGAGCGCCGCCGACGCGTGCGAGATCGAAATCCCGTGGTTGCCCAGCGCCGTGGCGATGAGTCCGATCACCCCCGGGGCGTCGACCACCGGGAAACGGAAGTAGCGCTCCGAATCGGGGTCCGCCGGCACGGCCGATCGCCGCGCGGGCAGACGAGGCGCCGGACCCGCTCCGTTCCGCGCGAGATCGATGATGTCGGAGAGGATCGCGCTGGCCGTCGGCGCGGCGCCCGCCCCGCGGCCGTGGAACACCATCTCCCCCACCGCGTCGCCCTTGAGGAGCACCGCGTTGTTTTCGTGGCGGACATGGGCCAGCGGATGGTCCTTCGGCAGGAGCGCCGGGTGGACGCGCAGGTCCAGCGTGTCGCCCAGGTCGCGCCCCACCGCGATGTGGCGCAGGACGAATCCGAACGTCCCGGCCGCCGCGAAGTCTTCGCCCTCGAGCGCGCCGATTCCCTCGACCCGCACCGAGCCCGGCTCGAGCGAGCGACCGAACGCCAGGCCGGCGAGGATCTGAAGCTTGTGCGCGGCGTCGGCGCCTTCGATATCGAGCGTCGGGTCCGCCTCCGCGAATCCCCTCGCCTGGGCTTCCGCCAGGGCGGCGTCGAACGACAGTCCTTCTTCCGCCCTCCGGGTGAGGATGTAGTTGCAGGTCCCGTTCAGGATGCCGCAGATCCTCTCGATCCGGTTCCCCGCCAGGCCGCTTGACAGGGCGCGGACGATGGGGATTCCGCCGCCGACGCTCGCCTCGAATCCGATCCGGACGCGGCGCTCCGCCGCCCGTCGGAAGAGGTCCGGACCGCAATCGGCCAGGAGCGCCTTGTTCGCGGTGACCACGTGCTTGCCCGCGTCGATCGCCTCCAGGACGAAGCGGCGCGCGGGCTCGAGCCCGCCGATCACCTCGACGACGACGTCCGCGCCGTTCGCGACCGCCTCGGCCGGTCGGTCGGTGAGGAGGGACCGGTCCACGCCGTTCCGTTCCTTCGCGAGATCCCGGACCAGGATCTTCGTGATCTCCAGGTCGACGCCCGACCGTTCCGCGATGTGCGAGCGGTTCCGTCCGATGAGCTCCACGAGGCCGCGTCCGACCGTGCCGCAGCCGAGGAGGGCGATGCGCCTGGTCTTCACGTCCGCACCTGCACATTCCCGGCCTGCACTCCGCCGAAGCGGCCTTCCGGCCGCGAAGGCGAGGCCAGCGCCTGGTTGAGGTCCTCCAGCAGGTCCTCGACGTCCTCCAATCCCACCGAGAGCCGGATGAGCCCGTCGGAAATGCCGACGGCCCGGCGCACCTCGGGTTCCACCGACGCGTGGGTCATCGTCGGCGGGTGGCAGAGGAGCGACTTCACGCCGCCGAGGCTCTCCGCGAGCGTCCAGAGCTTGAGCCTGCGAGCGAACCGCTTGGCCGCGGCGAGACCGCCCTCGAGCTCGAACGAAACGATCGCCCCGAATCCGCTCATCTGGCGGCGGGCGAGATCGTGCTGCGGGTGGTCCGGCAGTCCCGGGTAATAGACCTTCGTGATCCGTGGGTCCCTCCGGAGGCGGCGCGCGATCTCGAAGGCGCTCGCGACGTGGCGTTCCATGCGGAGGCCGAGCGTCTTGATCCCGCGCAGGATGAGGAAGCAGTCCTGCGGCCCCGGCACGGCGCCGACCGCGTTCTGGAAGAACTTCAGTTCGTCGTAGAGCTCCTTGGAATCGGTGAGAATCGCGCCGCCGATCACGTCGCTGTGGCCGTTCAGGTATTTTGTCGTGGAGTGGACGACGATGTCGGCGCCGAGCTTCAACGGCTGCTGGAGCACGGGGGTCGCGAACGTATTGTCCACGATGGTCCGGACGCCTCGCGCCTTCGCGAGCGCCGAGCACGCCGCGATGTCGGTGATCGTGAGCAGGGGGTTGGACGGGGTTTCGAGCCAGAGGAGCTTCGTCTCGGGGCGGAACGCGCGCTCAACCTCGGCGAGATTCGTGGGGTCCACGAAGTCGAAGCCCACGCCGAACTTCGCGTAGAGCTTGGTGAAGATCCGGTAGCTGCCGCCGTAGAGGTCGCGTCCGGCGACGACGCGGTCGCCCGCCTTCAGGAGATTGAGGACGCCGTTCACGGCGGCGAGGCCGCTCGCGAACGCGAGGCCGTATCCCGCCTCCTCGATGGAGGCGAGATTGCGTTCGAGGGCGCGGCGCGTCGGGTTGTCGGTGCGCGAGTAGCAGAAGCCCTTGTGGACGCCGGGCTCCTCCTGCGCGAAGGTCGAGGTCTGGTAGATCGGGAACGCGACCGCGCCGGTTTCAGGATCGTTCGCCTGCCCCGCGTGGATCGCGCGCGTGCTGAACTTGTAGGACATCTTTCGCTCCGGGTAGTTCGGGGAATCAAGAAAAAGAATCTCTCGCGCTGGGTCGGGGCCCGGACACCGGAGCGGACTGGAGTGAGACTACGCGGACGCCACCGGACACGCTCCCGTGCCCGGGCGTCGCATCGACATCAGGTCCCTGACGTGGATCAACATGGAGCGCAGAGATTGCACCATGAGCTTCATGTTGTCAATAGGGAAGTCATGAGTCGCGAGTCACGAGTCTTGAGTCTTTCGGAGTGACTCACGACACAAGACTCACGACTCACGACTTCTTGGAGAAACACTGTTCGTAGGCGTGCGCCCACGCGCAGATCGCCACCGGCACCGTGACGAGCGCCCCCACGATGAACGCGCAGAACCCTGCGAACGCCACGATCGACAGGGTCAGGCTGAAGAGAATCCAGGGGACGATCTTCGGCTTGATGCTCTCCAGGCAGGTCGCGATGGCGTCATCCCAGTCCTTGTGCCGGTCGATCACGAGGAAGCTCCCCGGAACGAAGAGCGCCTGCGTCACGATCATGCCGACCATGCAGACGAGCGCGCCGCAGGACTGGAGGAGCAGCATGCCGAGATGGTGGACGAAC
>DASTON010000099.1:0-3942 GCA_035762525.1 Planctomycetota bacterium
CGACCCGGCACTCGACGCTCCCCACCTTTTCAGTTCCCGCGTCGGCCAGGGAGCCCACCTTGTAGAGCGCATCCAGCTTGAGCGACTTGACCTTGAAAAGAGCCGCGACCGCTGTGCGCATGAAGCCCGCGACCCCGACGCGCGACTGGAATCTCCGGGTCCAGGGCCCGATTCCGGCGATCACCGCCCTCTTCTGGGCGGGGTTCTTGTCGGTCCAGATCGCCATGTTCTTGCCGTCCGACACCAGGGTGGTCACGGTCGTCTTGGCGGCGTCGGTCACCGTCGTGAGCTCCGCGCGCGCCTGGCCGTCTCCCTTCGATTTGAACTGGCCCGACCACGATTCCTGGCTGAACTTGCCCCCTCCCTGCGCATTGAGCATCCCGTCCATCGTGCAGGAGAAGGAGGTCGCGGAGGCGTACTTCTCCTCCACGCTCTTCACGAGTTCCGCCGCGGTGGGCTTCGCCTGGAGGAGGAGCGAGGCCACGAGGAGGGCGAACATGAAGGATTCGACTCCGGCGGGGCCGAAACGGCTTTAAAAAAAATATGCCCCGACTACAGGTCGGGGCAATTGGAGCGGGATCGAAATTTTCACTAGAGATATAGCAGGGGTCGTGCCAACCAAACGACTTCGATTCCAGCGCGGAATGCGCGTCGCCACCGCCCGAAGTGACAACTAAACTTGGCGGTTTTCTTATGATTTCATAAGTGTCTGCACTTCAATATGTTACGGTGTCACCTTTACTTGGCGATCCCGAAAGAAAGGGCGATATTTGGCGCCTTCTTCAGGGTGAAAACCGAGTGCCAAGCCACCCGGCTCCAACTGAAGGAAGGCAGGAGGATCGCGTCCCCAGGCTCGAGGACGAAGAACCAGCCGTCCGCGGCAAGCCTTCGAGTGAACGCCCCGGTGTGATTGATGAGCCGCTCGGCTTTCTCAGGGTCCCGTCCCGCGTGCCGCTTCAGGACCCGCTGGGGCAGGCTCAACCATCCCGTGGTCCCCGCAAGCTGGGCGTAAACGACTCCTGATTGGCCCGGCACGAAGTCGTGGTGAAAGAGCGCGCCGCCGCCGGGGGAGTTCGAGTACAGGATCCGCTGGACGAACCGCGGCGTCCCGCCGATTCGCCGGCGGATCTCCCGCGACAGCCGTCGATTGCGCGTGACGGCGCGGCTGACCGGAAAAACCGCGTCGAAGAGCCGCTCGCTCGCACGCGCGGCCCGCGGATCGTCCTTCCAGTCGTCCAGGATCTCCGCGCCGTATCCGAACCGCAGGCGCATCGAACCGTCGCCCGGTACCGTCGACAGCCAGTTCACCTTGATGTAGAGGCCTCCCGCCCTGCAGGATGCGCTTCGCTTACCTGCAGGGCCCGCGACGTGGACCTTCTGCATCTCGAGCGGGTCCGCGACATTCTGCGACGTGCCTTCGACTTTGATTTTGCGGGGAAGGAGCGGCGCCAGGTCGTCGCCCGCGCGCAGTCGATCCAGCAGGCGCGCGACCGGCGCGATGTTCACGCGGGGCACGATTCCATGGAGCGGCACGGGCTCGGATCGCTCCCACGCGGTCTCCCGCGGGACCGTCGACACGAAGCCGTGATCGACACCCCGCCGCCGCAAACGGAATCGCATCGGGGCGTTACTATGGCGCGAGCAGGCGATTTCGTGCAAGGTTGACTGAGAGAGCGCCGCTCCCAGCCTCCGGCTTCCCGCATCCGGCATGTGGCCTGCCTGCTGGAATCTGGACGCAGGAAGCTCGAAGCTGCGCATACAAGTCATGAACATTCCTGCTTTTTCTGCTGCGCAGGTGTTGCGCGCGTATGGCGAGGGCATCTTTCCGATGGCGGAGCCCGGCACGGGGCGCATTCTCTGGTGCTCGCCCGACCCGCGCGCGATCCTGCCGCTCGACGAATTTCATGTGCCGGCGCGCCTCGCGCGGTCGATCAAGAAGTTCGACCTGACCACCGACCGCGACTTCGCGGGCGTGATCGACGGCTGCGCGGCGCGGCCCACGACGTGGATCTCGCCGGAAATCCGGACGGTCTACCTCGAACTGCACAAGATGGGCCACGCGCACAGCGTCGAGGCGATGTCGGCGGGCAAGCTGGTCGGCGGCGTCTACGGCGTCGCGATCGGCGGAGCGTTCATGGCGGAATCGATGTTCCACCGAAAGACGGACGCGGGGAAGGCGGCGCTCGTCGGATTGCTGCGCCACCTCGCGCGGCGCAGATTCGAGCTGTGCGACATCCAGATGACGACGCCCGCGACGCTTCAATTCGGGGCGGTCGAGATCCCGCGCGCGTCCTATCTGAAACGGTTGAAATCGGCGATCGCGCGCCCGGTGGAGTGGGGCTCCCTTGGAAAAAACTGACAAGGAATTGCTCGACGCGTTTCGACGCGGCGACGCCCGCGCGTTCGAAGAGCTTTACCTTCGCCACCGCGACTGGGCGGCGGGGCTCGCGCGCCGCGTCTGCGGCAACCGCGAGGACGCGCTCGACGTGCTCCAGGAGACGTTTGCGTACGTCGCGCAGCGGGCGGCGACGCTCGAACTGCGCGCCGGCTTCCGCACCTTCCTCTATCCCGTCGTGAAGCACCGGTCGATCGACAAGAAGCGCGCGCGCCGGACGCTGCCGACGGGCCCCGAGCCCGAGGCGCCGCGAAGCGTCGAGAGCGCGATCGACCAATACCTGAACCAGCTCAACGAGGAACATGGAGAAATCATCCAGATGCGATTTGCGGACGGCCTGAGTCTCGAGGAAATCGCCCTGGCGCTCGAAATCCCGCTTGGGACCGTGAAATCCCGGCTCCACCACGCGTTGTCGATTCTCAGGAACAGGGCGAAGCCACCCGGGTGATTTCAGATTTCAGATTGGAGATTTCGGGGCCGGAAATCGGAAATCGGAAATCCGAAATCTGCCGCAGATTTCGTGAACCTGACAGTCCGATTCTTCGCTGAAGGCGTGATGGGTCACCTGGATGAACTGGCGCAGGATCGGGTGAGAGCCGGAGAGGCCTCGCCCGATGAAGCCCAGCACGCCAAGGACTGCATGCAGTGCATGGTCGAGGTCGAAGTCCTCCGCTTCATGGCGAACGCGATGAAGGACGCCCAGGCGGTCGCCGTCCCCGCGGAGGTCGATCGCGCGATCCTCTCGTCGATCCCGAAGCCCCGCCGCCGCCCGGTGTGGGCGCTCTTCGCGGGCTCGGCCGCGGCCGCCGTCCTCGCCGTCGCGATCACGCTCACGTTCGTCGCCCCCGCGCACGCGGACGTGGTCGACGCGTACTCGCTCGCGGTCAAGGGCGGCAACCCGAACGAGATCCTCAGCCGCTGCACCCGGATCCGCTCGCCCCGCAAGATCGAGACCGCGGGGAACCGCTTCGTCGCGGTCGACGTCTATGTGGAGGCGGGCGACCGCAAGCTCGCGGCGTGGCAGGTCGAGATCGGGACGGATGACCGCGCCGCGATCGTGGGCGTTGAAGGGGGAGAACCGGCGGTCTACCGCGATCCGCCGACCTACGACCCCGCTGCGGTGCAGGGCGGGAGGATCATCCTCGCGGCCCTGACGACGGGAGACGCGCCTTCGGGCCGCGTCCGCGTCGCGCGGCTGCACTTGATGGAGTCGGCAAGGGTCGATCTGGAAGGGAAGGTTCTCGCGGCCGGCGCCCCGGGGGGCGCGCGCTTCGACGCGAAGGTTACACTCGTGCGGATGGGAGATGCCCGATGAAGAAGCTCTGGGTCGGGGTGGCGCTGGCGGCGATCGCGGCGGCCTGGGCGAATTGTGCAAGCGAAAGCGGCAGCGCCTTCTATCGGGCGTACAAACACCCCTCCGAGCCTCAGATCACCACGTTCGCCCTCTCCGGTTTTGCGGCGCTCCGCGCGGACTCTGAAGAACTGCTGGTGATCCAAAGAGGGGATGGCAATGGAGGATTGTCCTACTCTCGCTTTGGGGATGGGAA
>DASTON010000100.1:0-3488 GCA_035762525.1 Planctomycetota bacterium
AGCTCGAATCCCTCAAGCGGTTCAAGGACGACGTCAAGGAAGTCGTGGAAGGGTACGAGTGCGGCATGAAGCTCGCGGGCCACGACGACATCCAGCCCGGCGACATATTCGAGACCTTCCAGATCCAGAAGGTGGCCCGAAAGCTGAGCAAGTAGCAGTTCAAGGTTCAAGGTTCAACGTTCAAAGTTCAAAGTTCAACGTTCGACGCCCCTCCGGAACCTTGAACATTGAACCTTGAACGTTGAACGAGAACTGGCGTGATCATCGGTTCCCTGAAATTTCGCCTTCATTTGCGAGACTGTCATTCGCTGAAGGAGAAGCGGCGGGTGATCAAGAGCCTCAAGGACCAGTTGAGCAACAAGTTCAACATCTCGGTCGCCGAAGTCGAAGACCAGGACCAGTGGCAGGTCGCGGAGATCGGCATCGCGGCCGTGGGGACGGACACGGCGTTCGTGCAGAGCGTGCTGTCGAGCGTCGAGGGGTGGGTGCGTTTTTTTGGTGGAGTGACGGTAATTGACACGCAGACCGAGACGTTTGGCGACTAACAGGCGATTGACGATTAACGATTGACGATTTGAGAATCGAATGGCGATTCCGTATAGACGCGAAAAACTGTCTTCGCAGATCGCGAAGGAGATCAGTTCCATTCTCCTGCACGAGCTGAAGGACCCGCGGCGGGGGTTCGTCACCGTGACTCGCGCGGAAGTCTCGGTGGACTTCCGCTCGGCGAAGATCTTCGTTTCCGTCATGGGCCTGGAGAAGGACAAGAAGCTCACGATGTCCGGCCTCAAGAGCGCCGCGGGATTCGTCCAGGCGCTGCTCGGCAAGCGGCTCCGGATCCGCCACGCGCCCGAGATTTCATTCGTGCGCGACGACTCGATCGACCGGACGCTGAAACTCACCAAGCTGATCGACGATCTTGCCAGGGAACGGAAGGCCAAAGAGTCCGGCTTCGCGAAACCCGAGGAGGAATAGAGGGCGAGTCCAAAGTCCTGGGTCCTTTGTCCTGTGTCAGACTTTGGACTAAGGACCAAGGACTCAGGACTCTCTCTGTAGGACGTCCAAGTTGTTCTTTTCGCGGAATCGACCTTAAAGGAACCTAGATGCCCCGTCCCGACGGCCGCGCGTCCGACCAGCTTCGTCCCGTGACGTTCCAGCGCCACTTCCTGGCGAACACGCCGGGGTCCGTCCTCGTCGCGTTCGGCCTCACGCGCGTCCTGTGCACCGTGAGCATCGAGCATTCCGTCCCGAAATGGCTCGAGGGGAAGGGGCAGGGGTGGATCACGGCCGAATACGGGATGCTGCCGGCCTCGACGGAGCAGCGCAAGCCCCGCGAGCGGTCGGGCAAGACCGACGGGCGCACGAGCGAGATTCAGCGCCTGATCGGCCGGTCGATCCGGGCGGTGGTGGACATGGAAATGCTCGGCGAGAAGACGCTCTGGGTCGACTGCGACGTGATCGAGG
Organism: Planctomycetota bacterium; assembly: GCA_035762525.1. Classification (GTDB taxonomy): domain Bacteria; phylum Planctomycetota; class MHYJ01; order MHYJ01; family JACPRB01; genus DASRJF01. The sequence continues at coordinate 1,465 of DASTON010000100.1, forward strand.
CGGACGGCGGCACGCGCACCGCGGCGATCACGGGCGCATACGTCGCGCTCGCGGACGCCGTGAAGGACCTCGAGTCGCAGGGGATGAAGTTCCCCGTCAGCCCGATTCGGGACTCAGTCGCCGCGGTCAGCGTGGGCGTCTTCCGGGGCGAGCCCATCCTCGATCTCAACTACGCGGAAGACTCGAAGGCCGACGTGGACATGAACGTCGTCCTGACGGGGAAGGGCCTGATCGTCGAAGTGCAGGGAACCGCCGAGAAGACTCCGTTCGACACGTCGCGACTGATGCAGCTCTACAAGCTCGCGGAAAAAGGTGCGCAAGAGTTGCGCCGATTGCAGCTCGAGGCGCTCCAGAAAAAGTAGGTCACTTCCTCATTCCTCATTCCAGATTCCAGATTCTAGATTTTTCCCCCATGGAACTTTGCCCCCTCCTCATCGTCTAATGGTCAGCCATGCCCGCCCTCCTCTGCGCGTTGTTGATCGTTTTTCCCCAGGATCCCCCCGTCGACGACATCGCCAAGCGCTTCCCCGACCCCGTGGCGGCGGACCGAACTTGGGAAATGGCCGCCGCGTACTTCGAGAAGATCTGCGGCCACCTTCGCGCGAAGGAGTACGACGAGGCGCGCGAGTGGGAACGGATGGCGCGGGGCCGCCTTCCCGATCCGTACGCCAAGAGGCTCGCTGAAAAGGGCCGCGAGTTCTGGCCCAAGTTCCGGGGATTCCCGGGCAATCGCGTCGAGGTCGAGGACGCCGCGGCCGTTTACGTCATCGCGCTCATCGGGGGCGACGAGCGGGAACTCGCCGTCCTGAAGAAGAGGGTCGGGAATGATCACGAGACGAGGCGGATCATCTACGGGTTTGACCTGGCGGTCGCCCTGACCCGGATCGGCGAGGGAGAGCTTCCCAAGGCCCTGCGCCATTTCGACGAGATGGAGAAGTTCTACCCGGAAGAGTGGGTGAAGAATGCCCTGGCCGAGAAACGCGCCGCGGTGGCGGCCATCGGCGAAGCGGGCTCCGCCGAGGGCGTCTTGAAATCCACGGGCCTCGCCTGCTGGTCCCGGGAAACTTCCTGGGGCGGATCGCTGGCGGTGCTGGAGCGCGTCCGCGCGGGGCTCAAGAAGGGGCCGCCTGCGGCCGCGCGAAAGCCCCTCATGGAGGCCGCCATCTACGTGTTGAGATCCCTCGAAGACCCCAAGGCCGTCCGGGCTTTCGAGGACCGCCTCGCGCACGATCCCGTCTCCTCGCCCAAGGAAAGCCGCGCCTTGATGGCGAAGCGGGCCGGCGAGGCCTTCCAACGCGGGGACTACAAACTGGCGGAAGCCCTGTACCGCCAGGTCCTGAACCAGTGGCCGGACGAACCGGCCATGGGAATCGGCTTCCAGCTCGGCCGGGCTCTCCAGAAACAAGAGAAGTGGGCGGAGGCGCGGGGCGTCTTCGAGAAGATCGCCGCCGCCAAGGATGAAGACGGTCCGCGGGAGGAGCGCGGCTTCGGGCCGAAGGTCCAGGACCGGGCGCGATTCGAAATCGGCGCGTGCTATGAAGGCGCCGGTCAATGGGCGAAAGCGCTCGCCGCGTACCTGGCGTGTCCGGACGTTCCGCGCGGGGACGGCCACGGCCGGGAGTACCGGGACCTCTCGATCCCTGAAGCCGTCTTCCGGTGTCGCGTCAACCTCAAGCAGGTCGACGAGGCGATGAAGCTGGGTCGCGATCACGTGCTCGAAACCGGCCGGCGGTCCAAGCACATCGTCGTGGGTTTTATCGATCTCGCCGTCGCCTCGGGCAAGTTCGACGCCGAGGAGGAGAAACTCAAGGCCGTCGTTCCCAAGGAGCAACCGGGCGTCGGAATGGCGCTCGACTACATGCGCGTCCTGAAGCTGCGGCGCGATCGGGACATCGCCGGGCTCTTCGCCGCGATCAAGGACGAGAATCTCCATCAGGACCTGTACCAGGCCCGGTGGGAGGTCTTGCGGGACGGCGCGTCGTGGTTGACCGCCGAAACGGTCGAGTGTCTCGCCGAGCTCGGCG